>NZ_CABSQF010000064.1:0-20796 GCF_902479695.1 uncultured Phyllobacterium sp.
CTGCAAGGCATCGAGCAGTTCGGCTATCGAAGCCGGGCGGGCGATGATGGCCAGTGCGCCGCCGGGTTTGACGATGGCAGCGGCCGTGCGGATCCATTGCTCCATCATGCCGTCGGTCATGACATGGGCTTCCGCCTTCACCGGATCGGGCGTTGCACGGTCGGTGGGCCGGTTGAAGGGCGGGTTCATGATCACGAAATCAAAACTATTGTCGGCAAGTCCTGCCGCAACCCGTGCCTTGCCGGTCAGGGTGACATCCGCCTGCACAAGTTCGGTGCGGGCAGCGATGGCGGCATTTTCCGGCAGCGCGAGCGATCTGCGGGCGAAGTCGGCCATGAAATCGGAACGCTCGATCAAGACCGCCTTGGCCTTGCTGCAGCGCGCGAGCACGGCAAGACCTGCCGCCCCGGCACCGGCGCCAAGGTCGGCGATACGGCCGGAAAAATCATCGGGTACGGCACTGGCAAGCACCATGGCATCGACCCCGGACCGGTGCCCCTTCAGCGCGGGCTGGAGCAGGTGGAACCGGCCGCGATGGAATGCATCCAGCGTATGGGGCGTATCGGTCGATGGCATGGATCAGCCGCGCAGCTCGCGCTCGAGGCAGGCGTCTTTGAGCAACCGCCGGACTTCGTCCTCCCGGTTGGCATCGATCAGCACCCGGCGTGCGAGAATGCCGACGGAACCTTCAAGGACGCTCATATTGGAATCGGCGATAAAGTGCCGGATGCCGGCATCCTTGAGCAGTGATTCGACAAAGGAGATGAGAACAGGATCGTTCGTACGCATGATTTCGATCATTGCCATTACCCATATGACTGGCCCGGAAGTGCTGTAAGTCCTGTAGCATATGTGTGGGCTTTATCACGAATTTGTAACCCCTGCCATTTTTGCGCGCCAATTCGCCGCTTGCGGGTTATAGCCTGTCAAAATAAGGTGTCGCCGCATTATGCGAGAAGTTTAGGAGTTTCGGTTTGGGCGTTGTTGTCAGTCTGGACGATAAGAAGAGCAGCACGGGATCGGTGCAGCCGCTGATTGATCTTACCAAGGCCGACATGGCCCGTGTCAACGAACTGATCCTGTCGAAAGCAGGTTCGGACGTCGAGATGATTCCCGAAGTGGCGAACCATTTGATCTCGTCCGGCGGCAAACGCCTGCGCCCGATGATCACGCTCGCGGCTGCCCGCATGTTCGGTTACCAGGGCGATGGCCACGTCAAGCTCGCCACCAGCGTCGAGTTCATGCACACGGCAACGCTTCTGCACGACGACGTGGTTGACGAGAGCGACCTGCGCCGGGGCAAGAGCACGGCGCGCATGATCTGGGGCAATCAGGCCAGCGTTCTCGTTGGTGATTTCCTGCTCGGCCAGGCGTTCAAGATGATGGTGGATGTCGGCTCGCTCGAAGCACTCGATGTGCTGGCAACGTCGGCTTCGGTCATTGCTGAAGGCGAAGTCATGCAGCTTGCGGCGGCAAAAAATCTTGAGACAACCGAAGATGAGTATCTGGCGGTGATCAAGGCCAAGACAGCCGCGCTGTTTTCCGCTGCGGCGGAAGTGGGGCCGATCATTGCATCCTCCTCGCGCACGGATCGCCAGGCATTGCGCTCCTACGGCCTCAATCTCGGCCTCGCATTCCAGCTGGTGGATGATGCGCTGGATTACGGCGGCAATGCCAAGGATCTCGGCAAGAACACCGGCGATGATTTCCGCGAAGGCAAGATTACCCTTCCCGTGGTTCTGACCTATCGACGCGGCACGGCGGAAGAGCGCCTGTTCTGGAAGGAAGCGCTGGAGAACGGTGTCAACGACGACAAGGCGCTGGAAAAGGCCAAGGGCTTGATGACCCGCTATGGTGCCCTCAGCGATACGATCCAGCGCGCCCGGCATTTTGGCGGGATTGCCCGCGATGCATTGGCCCCGCTCGATCAGTCGCCGCAGAAGGATGCCCTTCTGGAGGTCATCGACTTTTGCATCAGTCGGGTGAACTGATCCGTTGTGGATCGAACGCCTGCCATGGCCTCTGGCAGGCAATTGCCTTTATTCTTTCGATGAAACTTGAGAGTGGACCGTAAAAAGGCCATGCTTTTCCTGAGGATTCGGGCGATCATTTCATGATGACGACAATGAAGAGGGATTTTGTATATGCAGCGCAGTAAATTGCTTGGCTCCGTGATGGGCGCAACACTCGCTGCCTTGACCATCAGTGTCATTTCCGCACCGGCGGCGACCGGCAAGGATCTGGTAACTGCTGCGGGATCATTGTCCGGCGCCTTCCTCTCTGCCCGCACCGCTGAACGCAGCAATGATTTCGACAGCGCCATTTCCTTCTACCGGCAGGCTCTTGCCTATGATCCGAAGAACAAGGAACTGCGCCAGAGCCTCCTGCTGGTTCTCCTGACCGACGGTCAGTTCAAGGAAGCATTGCCGATTGCGCAGGAACTGAAATCGGTTCCGGAGATCGAACGCTTCTCGCGCCTGGCGCTCGGCATCGATGCCCTGAACAAGAAGCAGTACCAGAAGGTGGATACCCTGATGATGCTGTCGCTCCAGTCGGATCTCGACAGAATGATCACCGGTCTGATTTCGGCCTGGGCCAAGGCCGGGGCGGGCAAGCCCAATGAAGCGCTGGCCATGATCAGCAAGCTGAAGGGCCCGGACGGTTTTGCCCTGTTCAAGATCTACAATTCGGCGCTCATCGCCGACATGGCTGGACAGAAAGACAAGGCGGCAGCGTTCTATCAGAGTGCTCTCGAGGACCGCCCGAGCCTGGCTGCGGCGCCCGATACCTATGAAAGACTGATCGAGGCCTATGCCTCGTTCAAGATGCGCAACGGTGACAAAGCCGGCGCGGAAACGCTGATCAAGGACGCATCGGAAGTGCTGTCCGGCCGCATGGTTCTGGTCGAATTCGGCAAGCAGCTTTCGTCCGGCAAGGCCGTCAAGCCGCTCGTGGAGACCCCGCAGCAGGGCGCGGCGGAAGTGCTCTATACCTTGGCAACCGCGATCAACCGCAGCGGAGCGGAAGCTTTTTCCAAACTCTATCTGCAGATGTCGCTGCCACTGCGCCCCGATCACGATGCAACCCTTTTCCAGATCGGTGACATCAGTGCCAAGCTGGAGCAGCCGGAAAAGGCCGTCGAATACTTCACGCGCATTCCTGCCGATTCCGCCTATAACCGCGATGCGGAAATGCAGATTGCCATCAATCTTGCCATCTTGAAGCGCCATGACGAGGCGATCACGCATTTGAACGGACTTCTGGCGGCCGATCCGAAGGATATCCGCACCTACCTTGCCATCGGCAGCATCTATGCGCAGGACAAGAACTACGCCAAAGCCGCTGAAACCTATGACAAGGCTGTTGCAGCGATCGAAAAGCCCGAACGCAACGACTGGATGATTTTCTACCAGCGTGGCATTGCCTATGAGCGGCTGAAGCAGTGGGACAAGGCAGAGCCGAATTTCACCAAGGCGCTTGAACTCTATCCGGATCAGCCGCAGGTGCAAAATTACCTCGGCTATTCCTGGATCGACATGAATATCAAGCTGGAGCAGGGGCTGGACCTGATCAAGAAGGCCGTCGCCTCCCGCCCGCAGGATGGTTATATCGTCGACTCGCTCGGCTGGGCCTATTACCGGATGGGCAATTATGCCGATGCTGTCATCCAGCTGGAGCAGGCGGTGAAGCTGCGTCCCGAAGATGCAACTATCAATGATCATCTGGGCGATGCCTATTGGCGTGCAGGACGCAAGCTGGAAGCGACTTTCCAATGGGCCCACGCCCGCGATTCCAAGCCTGAGCCGGAAGATCTGGTCAAGATCGAGGAAAAGCTGAAGAACGGCCTTCCCGATGCAAAGGAACCGGGCGTTGCCAAGAATGGCGGCGATGCCCCGAAAGCACCGGAACCTCCAGCGCCGCAACCGGCTCCTGTCCCGGCTCCGGACAACAAGGGCTGATCATCATGAGAAACAGGGGTGCTGTTCCCGGCACCCTTGCCATGATTTCCGCTGCGGGTGCCTGCGAAAGCCATTGTCATGGCTTCCTTTCTCTTGACCGGCCAGACGGCACGCCTTAGGACGGGCACTCCATTTCCGTTCGTCAAAAAGGCCTGACCGGTGACCGTCCCATTGCCCGATCATATGCACCCGACCCGTTCGTTCCAGGGTCTCATCCTGACGCTTCATAATTACTGGGCCCAGCATGGATGTGTCATCCTGCAGCCCTATGACATGGAAGTCGGCGCGGGTACGTTTCACCCGGCGACAACATTGCGTTCGCTCGGTCCCAAGCCGTGGAAGGCAGCCTATGTCCAGCCATCGCGCCGCCCCAAGGATGGCCGTTACGGCGAGAACCCCAACCGCTTGCAGCACTATTACCAGTATCAGGTGATCATGAAGCCATCGCCTGCCAACCTGCAGGAGCTTTACCTCGGCTCGCTGGCGGCCATCGGCCTTGATCCGCTGCTGCATGATGTGCGTTTCGTTGAAGATGACTGGGAAAGCCCGACGCTCGGCGCCTGGGGTCTGGGCTGGGAATGCTGGTGCGATGGCATGGAAGTGTCGCAGTTCACCTATTTCCAGCAGGTCTGCGGCATTGAATGCGCGCCCGTTTCGGGTGAGCTGACCTATGGTCTGGAGCGGCTCGCCATGTATATCCAGGGCGTCGACAGCATCTACGACCTGAATTTCAATGGCCTCGAGGGCGATGAAAAGGTCACCTATGGCGATGTGTTCCTGCAGGCGGAGCAGGAATATTCGCGGCACAATTTCGAACATGCCAACACGTCGGTCCTGCTGCGGCATTTCGAGGATGCGGAAGCCGAGTGCGCGGCGCTTCTGCGCGCGGGCGCTCCCAAGGACGGCGACAACAGCCCGATGCACCGGATGGTCCTTCCGGCCTACGACCAGTGCATCAAGGCTTCGCATGCGTTCAACCTGCTCGATGCGCGCGGTGTGATCTCGGTGACGGAGCGGCAGAGCTATATCCTGCGGGTCCGCAATCTCGCCCGGCAGTGCGGCGAGGCGTTCCTTTTGACCGAAGCCGGCGGCGTCAATTTCAAGAGTGAGTCCGTATAATGCCCGATCTTTTGCTCGAACTTCGCTCGGAAGAAATTCCCGCCCGCATGCAGCGCAAGGCGGCCGGCGATCTGAAAAAGCTCGTCACCGATGGTCTGGTCGAGGCTGGCCTCACCTATGAAGCGGCTGGTGACCACTGGACGCCGCGCCGCCTCACGCTGGATATCCGCGGCCTGACCGCACGGTCGAAAGACGTGCATGAGGATCGTAAGGGACCGAGCGTCAGCGCGCCGGAGGCAGCCATTGCAGGCTTTCTGCGTTCCGCCGGCCTGACGGATATTGCACAGGCCCACGTGCACACCGACCCGAAGAAGGGTGATTTCTACGTCGCCCATCTGACAAAGCCGGGCCGGCCCGCCGAAGAAATCATCGCGGAACTCCTGCCAAAAATCATCCGCGAATTTCCATGGCCGAAATCCATGCGCTGGGGGGCAGCCTCGGCAAAGGCCGGCAGCCTGCGCTGGGTGCGTCCGCTTCAGTCGATCGTCTGCATGTTCGGCGGTGAGACCGAAGAACCGGTTGTCGTCGATTTCGAGGTGAGTGGCCTGCCGTCCGGCAATATCACCTATGGGCACCGGTTCCTGAGCGACGGCCAGCCGATCACCGTTCGCCGCTTTGACGATTATGTCGCCAAGCTGGAAAAGGCCAAGGTCGTGCTCGATGCGGATCGCCGCAAGGAGATCATTCTGGCGGATGCGCAGAATATAGCCTTTGCGTCGGGCCTTGAACTGGTCGAGGACGAAGGCCTGCTGGAAGAGGTGTCGGGTCTCGTCGAATGGCCCGTCGTGCTGATGGGCGAATTCGAGGACAATTTCCTCGCCATCCCGCCGGAGGTCATCCGTCTCACCATCAAGACGAACCAGAAGTGCTTTGTCACGCGCAAAGCCGGCGAGACGGACAAGCTCTCCAACAAGTTCATCCTGGTTTCCAACATCGTGGCCAGCGATGGCGGCAAGGAGATCGCCTACGGCAATGGCAAGGTCGTCCGTGCCCGTCTTTCCGACGCGCTCTACTTCTGGACGACCGACCAGCACGATCTGCCCGATATGGAAAAGCTCGCGGCTGCCGCCATCCGCTTCGATCTCGATCTGAAGAAGCCGCTCGATCAGCGCATGGCGCGGCTCGATGCCCTGAATGTAACCTTCCACGCCAAGCTCGGCACCCAGGGCGAACGCGTCACGCGGATCAAGGCACTGGCACGCGATATCGCGCCGCTGGTCAGGGCCGACCCGGTACTGGCCGCCCGTGCGGCCGCACTGGCCAAGGCCGACCTTACGACGGAAATCGTCGGCGAGTTCCCGGAACTGCAGGGTGGCATGGGCCGCAAGTATGCGTTGCTGCAGAACGAACATCCATCGGTCGCAGCCGCGATTGAAGAACATTACAAGCCGCAAGGACCATCCGACTTTGTGCCGAGTGATGCGGTTTCCGTGGCTGTCGCGCTTGCCGACAAGCTCGATACGCTGGTCGGCTTCTGGGCCATCGACGAAAAGCCGACAGGCTCGAAAGACCCCTATGCCCTGCGCCGTGCGGCGCTTGGCGTCATCCGCCTGCTGCTTTCAAGCGACTGGCAGATCGCGCTTCTGCCGCTCTTCCAGGCCGCCTTTGCGCAACTGCGCGAGGATGCCGTCGAAAAGCATGTCGAGCGCTACGAAGCGCAGCAGGCCGCCCAGAATTCTGGCGATGTCGATGGTGAGGAAGATGTCACCAACGCCATTTCCGGTTTTGAAAAGCGCTTGCGCGGCGAGGTGGCCGAGCATGCGCAGCCGGTTCTGCTGGACCTTCTGGCGTTCTTCCATGATCGCTTGAAAGTGCATCTGCGCGAACTCGGCGCACGGCATGATCTGATCGATGCGGTGCTGACCGACGGCGCCGATAATCTTCTGCTGATCGCTCGCCGCGTTGAAGCGCTGGTGGTCTATCTCAACTCGGAAGAGGGCAAGAACCTTCTGGCCGGCACCAAGCGCGCGGCCAATATTCTGAGCGCCGAGGAGAAGAAGGGTACGGTTGTCGCCGATACGGTTGACCCGGCGCTGCTTGCCCTCGATGCGGAAAAGACGCTCTTTGCCGCGGTGAATCAGGCTGAGAAGGACGCGGCGCAAGCGATTCAAAAACAGGATTTTTCCGGCGCCATGATTGCACTGAGTGCTTTGCGTGAACCGGTTGATTCATTTTTTGAAGATGTGCTGGTTAATGACGAGAATCCGGCCGTTCGAGCCAATCGCCTGGCGCTGCTTGCCCGTATCCGCACAGCCACGAACACGGTCGCTGATTTCTCGAAAATTGCTGGATAATCAACAGGCAGGCGCGAAAACCTCGCGCTTGTCCGGTTGCCTTGCGCTGGCTTATTGCATGCTGGCGCGCAGCGGCGTCGCTTCGACTGCCAGCAATCCGCTGGCGGCGGCGGGTGCCGCTGGTGCCGGCGTTGCCGTGGTTTGCGCGACCGGTGCTGCGTGTGCTGCCGGCAGTGTCGCTGCATTGGCGGTGGCGATAAAAGAGTCCGGTTTGGGGCCGTTGCCCTGAAGGCGGGCCATGTACTGGCGCGAGCGTTCGCGGCGTTCCAGATAGGCCTGAAGCTTGGCGGCTTCCGCCGCGCGCTGCTCGATGCAGGGCGTGCAGACAGGATTGCCATTGGCATCGAAACTGTCATAGCCGACAAAGGTGACCGAGTTTGGCCGTGCCGACGGGCCCTTGAGCTTGATGGATTCTCCGGCGTGCGCAATGGCCGGTGCGATAAGGGCAGCAGCTATGATGGCAAGCAGATGGCGGAACATGTGGCTCTATCCTCGTTGACCGCCCATCTCTATCAGCCAAACCTTGCTAATTTTTACCACGGGTGGATTCAATTTTACGCATCACCTCATACGGTGAGTTCATCAGCGCAGGCTTGCGGCGAGCCCTGCCCATCGTGTAGGCAATGCGCACGATCGGAGAAGCGCCCTTGGCCGAGACAATAGCACCAGATGAACAGGCAATTCTGAAGGCGGCCCAGACGCTGGCTGCAGGCCAGCTTGTCGCCATTCCGACCGAGACGGTCTATGGCCTGGCGGCTGACGCCACCAATGGCGATGCCGTTGCCGGTATCTTCGAAGCGAAGGGCAGGCCGCATTTCAATCCGCTGATCTGCCACGTTTCGGATATCGCCATGGCGGAACGCTATGCGGTGATCGATCCGTTGTCTCGCAAACTGATGGATGCGTTCTGGCCCGGTCCCCTGACACTGGTCCTGCCGTTGCGGCCCGATACCCATATTCATCCCCTGGTGGCCGCCGGTCTCGATACGGTGGCACTGCGCATGCCGCGCGGTATCGCCGGAAAGATCATCGCAGCGCTCGGTCATCCGCTGGCCGCCCCCAGCGCCAACACATCCGGCAGGATCAGCGGCACCAGTGCCCAGGCAGTCGCCGATGATCTCGGCAGCAAGATTGCCCTGATCCTCGATGCCGGACCGTCCGAGGTCGGATTGGAATCGACCATCGTCAAGGTGGACGGCGACGCGGTTCTGTTGCTGCGGCCCGGCGGGCTTGCCGCCGAGGATATCGAAGCTCTCATTGGTCAATCGCTGCGGCGCATGGACCAGCGTGCCGCGATCGAGGCGCCCGGCATGATGGCCTCGCATTACGCCCCGTCGGCCGGAGTGCGTCTCAATGTGCACGAGGTGCGGGATGGCGAGGCACTGCTGGCCTTCGGTCCGGACCGCGCTGCGGATGCCCATAGGGCGAGCGCGTGTCTCAACCTTAGCGAGACGGGCAATCTGCGGGAGGCCGCCACCAATCTTTTCGATTACATGAAGCGTCTCGACCGCCTCGGCGGTGCCGTCATTGCTGTCGAGCCGATCCCCTTCACCGGACTGGGCGAAGCCATCAATGACCGCCTTGTCCGCGCTGCCGCGCCGCGCGTGCCTCCCATAGAAGAGTTGGAACAGATCAAATGACCCTGACGCCAGACCTTGTTGCCCGCTTTACTGCCATCGTGGGTGAGAAAAACGCCTTGCATGACGCGCAGGACATCGAACCCTACCTGATCGAGCCGCGGGAAAAATTCGGCGGCAAGACGGGACTGGTTTTGCGGCCGTCCACCGTGGACGAGGTTTCGGCAATCCTCAAACTGGCGACTGAAACCGGTACGGCCATCGTGCCGCAGGGCGGCAATACCGGCCTTGTCGGCGGCCAGATGCCCGATGAAACGGGCCAGCAGGTCATCCTGTCACTGTCACGCCTGAACAAGATCCGCTCGGTCGAGCCCGCCGGCAATCTCATCATCGTCGAAGCGGGTGTCGTCCTGCAGAAATTGCAGGAAGCGGCCGAACAGGCCGGGCGCCTGTTTCCGCTTTCGCTGGGCTCGGAAGGCTCCTGCCAGATCGGCGGCAATCTCTCCTCCAATGCGGGCGGCACGGCGGTGCTGGCCTACGGCAACACGCGCGAGCTCTGTCTTGGCGTCGAGGTCGTGCTGCCGACCGGCGAGATTCTCAATGATCTGCGCTACGTCAAGAAAGACAACACCGGCTACGACCTGAAGGATCTGTTTGTCGGCGCGGAAGGCACGCTCGGCGTCATTACCGCAGCTGTCATGAAGCTCTTCCCGCTGCCCAAGGGCAAGGGTGTTGCCTATGCCGGGCTGAACAGCCCCGCGGCCGCCCTGAAACTTTTGGGGCTGGCGCAGAGCCATGCGGGCGCGGCGTTGACCGGCTTCGAACTGATGCCGCGCATCGGTGTCGAGTTTTCGGTGGCGCATACGGAAGGTGTGCGCGATCCGCTGCAGGGCGTGCACAACTGGTATGTGCTGATCGATATTTCCTCGTCGCGCTCCGCTGAAGATGCGCGCGAGACCATCGAGGCCATTCTGACGGAGGCTTTTGAGGCGGGACTGGTGGAAGACGCCACGATTGCCGACAGCACCGCCCAGGAAAAATCCTTCTGGCATATGCGCGAAGCCATGTCGATGGCGCAAAAGCCCGAGGGCGGCTCGATCAAACACGACATTTCGGTGCCCGTGGCGCGTATCCCGGAATTCATTGCCGAAGCCGATGCGGCCGTGCTCGCGATGATACCCGGGGCCCGCATCGTGTCCTTCGGTCACATGGGCGACGGCAATCTGCATTATAACATCACCCAGCCCATCGGTGCCGACAAGGAAGCGTTCCTTGCGCGCTGGGGCGAGGTGAATGCCCGCGTGCACGGGATCGTCCGCGCCTACAAGGGATCGATCTCCGCCGAGCACGGCATCGGCCAGTTGAAGCGCAAGGAATTGTCGGAAACCAAGTCGCCGGTGGCGCTCGATCTGATGCGCCGGATCAAGGCTTCCTTCGATCCGGCCGGCATCATGAATCCCGGCAAGGTGATCTGAGCGCGCTGTTTCATGGTTTTATCGATGGCGGGGAAGTGTTTCGATGCAAGTCGAGCTTCCCCGTCAGTCTTTTGTTTATCTCTCTTTTTGAAACCTTACCGATGGTCGAATTTCGATAACCATTCCCCGCGATGAGAAATGGTTAACCGCGTTCGTTAAGCGGAAGCGGGGGGATTGGCGCCTATTGTTTCCCCATACGAGACCAGAAAAAATTGGTCCGCTTCTACAGGGAAATACAAAAGAGAAGACCGGAAAACCGGCTCTCAGGATCGACAGAAGGCGTCACATGAAAAAAGCCGGAGCAAAGCCGGTTTGGGCAGGCCAGGAATTCCGGCTCGACCCATTCCACCTGCCACAGACCGTCACCTACGCCACGCGCGATGACCGGGGCGACATTACCTTCTCGCTGCATGAGCGCGGCGCGGTGGTCAAGCGCGTACTGCCGAACAGCAACCTGCCGGTGTCGCTGGCCCTGCCGGTCTGCGCCTTTCAGGGCGTGACGGCCCGTGCCGCCGAGGACGAGCTCGGCGACATCACCGTGACGCTCGAACTGATGCACAGCGATCCGCATCTTTCGGTGCCGCTGCTGGTCGCCCACGATCTCAATGACATCGCCGCGGACTGGCGCGCCTGGTCCAATCTGTTCAAGCTGCCGATGATGCTGGTCGAGGAAGACGGCGAAGCCCGCCAGCTCGAGCTGAGCATCGGACCGGTTGCTGTGGGCGAACCCGTGGAACGCCGCCAGGGCCGTGAACCGCGCCGCCGCCGTCCGCGTTTTCTGGCCCGCCGCAAGATGGGCAATCTCGGACTGCGTCTCGTCGTCGGCGGTGAGGAAATCATCGCTTCCGGCAACCGCTGAACAATCGGCTTCACCGTCAATTCCTTCATGCAGCTGTGACATTGAAGTCCTAATCAGGAACCAGATGGAACACAGCGTGTGAAGGATCGGTCCGATGCCAGGTATAGAACGTCGTCATTTTCTGATGGGCAGCGCGGCAACCGCGCTCGCCGCAACAATCGTTAAGGCATCAGCCACGGAAACAGCGGTGCTTCCTGCCGCCAATGACACGGCCATTGCCACGGACCGCGCCTATTGGGCCGCCGTGAGCGATCTCTACGATGTGGAGCGCTCGATCGCCAATCTCGAGAATGGCTATTGGGGTATCATGGCCCGCCCTGTGCTGCAGGCCTATCTGGAAAATACGCAGCGCGTAAACCGGCAGAATACGGTCTATGCCCGCAATGCCTTTGGCAAGGACGCCGAGGATGTGCGCAACCGGGTTGCCGGGGCGGTTGGTGCAGCGCCGGAGGAAGTCGCCCTGACGCGCGGCGCCACCGAAGCCCTGCAAAAGCTGATCACCGGTTACAACAAGCTGCAGCCGGGCGATGCGGTGATCTATTCCGATCTCGATTATGATTCCATGCAGTATGCCATGAATGCGCTGGCGGGCCGCAGGGGTGTCGAGGTCAAGACCTTCGCCATTCCGGAGCCGGCGTCGCGGGAAGCCGTGCTGGATGCCTATCGCACCGTGCTGGAGGCGACCCCCAAGGCAAAGCTGCTGCTTTTGACCCATCTGTCCCATCGCACCGGGCTTGTCATGCCCATTCGCGAGATTGCCGACATGGCCCGTGCCCGCGGCGTGGATGTGGTGGTCGATGCAGCCCATTCCTGGGGGCAGATGGATTTCAAGGTAACCGATCTCGGCGCTGATTTCGTCGGCTTCAACCTGCATAAATGGATCGGCGCACCGGTTGGCATGGGCTTCCTGTACATTCGCAAGGAAAGGCTGGCCGATATCGACCGCGATCTGGCCGATGAAGACTGGCCGAAGGACGATATCCGCTCGCGTGTTCATACCGGCACGACCAACTTCGCCGCGACCTTGAGCGTGCCTGCCGCGCTTGACCTGCACGAGATGATCAGCTCGAAGCGCAAACAGGCACGCCTGACCTATCTTCGCAACTATTGGGTGAAACAGGCGCGGGCGATCGAAACTGTCGAAATCCTCACGCCCGACGACGACACCATGCATGCCGGCATCACGTCGTTCCGCATCAAGGGCAAGATCAGCAAGGACGATAACAACGTCTTGATGACGGCACTGCGCGACAAGCATCGCGTCCTGACTGTACGACGCACCGGGGTGGCCAAAGGCCAATGCCTGCGGGTTTCGCCAGCGCTCTACACGACCGAGGCTGAGCTTGACCGATTGGTTGAAGGCTTGAGTGCGATCAGTTCAAGCTAAAAGAACGGTTTGACCACCGTCCACAGCGCGCCGAGTACCAGCCCGGCAAAAATCAGCCAGCCGACAACTTTGTTGGAGTGGAAGAGGCGCAGGCATTGTGCGGGATCGTCGATGTCGAGCACCATGATCTGGCGGTACATATGTGCTCCTGCCGCCAGAAGACCGGCAACAGCGGGCATGGGCACTTCCGCCATGGCAAAGGCTCCGAGGAACAGCACCAGCGCACCGCCATAGAGCACCATCAGCGCTTCGCGGGTGCGGCTGCCGAACAGCCGCGCGGTCGAACCCACGCCGACGAGGGCATCGTCTTCCTTGTCCTGATGGGCGTAGATCGTGTCATAGCCGATCACCCAGAGGATCGAGCCGGCATAAAGCAGCAGCGGCGGGAGAAAGTCTTTCAGCGTCGCTGGTGCCCCGAAATGCGCGGACCAGCCGACAAGGGCACCCCAGGAGAAGGCAAGCCCGAGCACAAGCTGCGGCCAGTTGGTGATGCGCTTCATGAACGGATAGATCGCAACGATCACCAGCGAGGCGATGGAGAGAAGAATGGTGAAGAGGTTGAACTGGATGACCACCAGTAGCCCCACAAGCGCTTGCAGCACTATGAATATTTTGGCCTGTTTGCGGGTCACCTGGCCCGAAGGCAGCGGACGCGAACGGGTGCGCGCCACCTGATTGTCGATGTCCTCGTCGGCCAGATCATTATAGGTGCAGCCCGCGCCGCGCATGGCGACCGCTCCGATCAGGAACAGGGCGAGGTGCCAGGGGGAAGGAATGATCGACCAGACGGAATCGCCGACCTTGGCGCCGGCACTTGCCGCCAGGGCGACGGACCACCAGCAGGGCCAAAGCAGGAGCCACCAGCCGATGGGGCGGTCCCAGCGCGCCAGCTGCGCGTAGGGCCAGAGCCAGGCTGGCAGTGCGCGATAAACCCAATGTCCCGACGGCGCGTCGAAAACGCGGCCCCGGCCTTGGCTTGACTGTATGATGTCTTTTTCCGGTGTCATGGCGTGACCTTGCAGCGGGCGCTGCGCCAGTCAAGTAAATTACGCCTGAATTCGGGGCAAATCTGTGATTGCGCGCTTGACCCTTCGCGCCCGAGGCCATACCGACACAGCAACCCCTTCATGCACGGAGCAGAAAACGATGAACGTCTTGCTTATTGGTTCCGGTGGCCGCGAACACGCTCTGGCCTGGAAGATCGCGGCGTCTCCCGTGCTGACAAAGCTCTACTGCGCTCCCGGCAATCCCGGCATTGCGCATGAGGCCGAATGCGTGGCGCTCGATCCGGCCGATCACGCCGCCATCGTTGCATTCTGCAAGGAAAAAGCGGTTGATTTCGTCGTCGTCGGCCCGGAAGCACCATTGGTTGCCGGTATCGCCGACGATCTGCGCGCCGCAGGCATTTCCGTATTCGGCCCGTCCAAGGCGGCTGCGCAGCTGGAAGGCTCAAAGGGCTTCACCAAGGATCTCTGCGCCCGCTTCAACATTCCGACCGGCGCCTATGGCCGCTTCAGCGATGCCGCAGCCGCCCGGGCCTATGTGGAAAAGCAGGGCGCGCCCATCGTGGTGAAGGCGGACGGTTTGGCGGCGGGCAAGGGTGTCGTGGTGGCCATGACCGTGCAGGAAGCCCTCGATGCGGTGGATGCCTGCTTTGACGGTGCCTTCGGTGGCGCCGGCGCCGAAGTGGTGGTGGAAGAATTTCTCGATGGCGAGGAAGCCAGCTTCTTCTGCCTCTGCGATGGCAAGACAGCCCTTCCTTTCGGCACGGCACAGGACCACAAGCGCGTCGGCGATGGCGATACCGGTGCCAATACCGGCGGCATGGGCGCCTATTCGCCCGCGCCTGTGATGACGCAGGCGATCATTGACCGCACCATGCACGAGCTGATCGAGCCGACCATGCGCGGCATGGCGGAAATCGGTGCGCCGTTCAGCGGCGTGCTGTTTGCCGGCCTGATGATCACCGGGGACGGCCCGAAGCTGATCGAATACAACACCCGCTTCGGTGACCCGGAAACACAGGTGCTGATGCTGCGGCTGAAGGACGATGTGCTCCTGTTGTTGAAGGCAGCCGCCGATGGCGCGCTGGACCAGATGTCGGTGCGCTGGAACGACGATCCGGCGCTGACGGTCGTCATGGCCGCAAAGGGCTATCCCGCATCTCCGCAGAAGGGCAGCGTGATCCGGGGTGCCGATGCGGCGCAGTCGGACACGGTGAGAATATTCCATGCGGGCACCGCCGAGAAAGACGGCGCGCTTGTCGCCAATGGCGGGCGGTTGCTTAATGTCACAGCGAGCGGCAAAACGGTGCAGCAGGCGCAGGACGCCGCCTATGCTGCGATTGCCCGGATCGATTGGCCGGAAGGCTTTTACCGGCGTGATATCGGCTGGCGCGCTATCGCCCGCGAGAAGGGTGAGGTATAGTAAAAACGCCGCTCATCCGGTTTTCAACATTGACATCGGCGGTTCGTAGCGCAATGTCTCATGCAAATCGGAACGAACGGTTCGCTGAGCCGAGTCCTCTGTTCAAACTGTCGGAGAAATTCACCGTGTCCATAACAGCCAAGCGAAGCCTCACTGCGATCCTGCTGATGACTTCGGTTCTGACAGCAACGCCTTCCATGGCCGAAACAATTTTCGGTGCGATGTCGAAGGCCTATCAGAACAATTCGACGCTGAATGCAAACCGCGCCGGTGTGCGGGTGACGGACGAGAACGTGGCGATTGCCAAATCCGGCTACCGCCCGCGCGTGACCGGCCAGGTCTCGGTCAATACCGAGCGCAGCAAAATTGATGGCCAAAGGGCAGGAACAAAAAGCTCCTCCACCGAAGGTGTCGAGGTTGACCAGATGCTGTTCGACGGTTTCCAGACCAGGAACAACGTTGCGGCGGCAGAGACCGGCGTTCTTGCGGCTCGCGAAAACTTGCGCGGCAGTGAGCAGACCATTCTGGCGACGACCGTGCAGGCCTATATGGATGTCTACCTCAACCGCCAGATTGTTGCCCTGCGCGAAAAGAACCTGGCATTCCTCAACGAGCAGGTGCGCTCCAACCGTGCACGGTTCGATGTGGGCGAGGGCACCCGCACCGATGTTGCCCAGGCAGAAGCATCGCAGGCGACAGCGGTCAACGACCGCAATACCGCCCGTGCCAATGTGAAGATTGCCGAAGCCACCTACATCCAGACCGTCGGGGCCACTCCAGGGTCTCTGACTGCGGCGGCAACCGCCAAATCCTTGCCGAAATCGCTTAATCAGGCCTATTCCATCGCCGATGCCAATCATCCCCTGATCGGGTCTGCGAAACTCAACACCGACGTTGCCGGGTATCAGGTCAAGGTGAACGAGGGTGTACTGCTGCCGCAGGCCGGCGCCACGGGAACGCTCAGCCGGACGGATTTTTTCCAGGGCGGATCGGCGACCTCACCCAACAATTCCGCGGCATCGGCCAAACTGAACGTGACGATTCCGATCTATGGGGCCGGTCGAACAGCGGCAACAGTGCGCCAGTCGAAGGAAAATCTCGGCCAGCGGCGCATCGAGGTGGATGTGTCGAAAGACAGCGTCCGTCAGGCCGTTGCCGCCGCGTGGTCAAGACTGGATGCCGCCAGAGCCTCCATTGTGGCGCAGAGGAGCGTTGTGGCCGCAGCCCAGCTTGCGCTCAATGGCGTGATCGAGGAGCGCAAGGTCGGTCAGCGCACCACCCTCGACGTCTTGAATGCTCAGGCCGATGTCATCACAGGCCAGCTCGCGCTGGTGCAGGCAGAGCATGACAGCGTCGTCAGCAGCTATCAGGTTCTTTCCGCCATGGGCCGCCTGACGGCAAAGCAGGTTGGCCTGCAGGTGGCCGAATACAAGCCGGAAGAGCATTTTGACGCCGTGAAGGACAAATGGGGCGGTACAAAAACCCCCGACGGCCGCTGAACAGGCCCTTTGAGTATTACAGTTCCGGAGCGCCCTGGCAGGGGCGTTCCGGATTTTGTTTTACGGGATGCGGTTCACGCGCAGGATATCAGAACCCGAGGAGACATCCATGCAGGCAGCGAGTGTTCCGTTTTCTCTGGTGGGCATCGATCATGTGGTCTTTCTCGTCGATGACATGCCGTCCGCGCTGAAATTCTACTACGAGGTTCTCGGCTGCCGGCCTGGCTATATCTATCCGGCGCTCGGGATGGAGCAGGTCTGGTGCGGGTCGGCGCTGATCGTCCTGTGGGACATTACCCACCCCGGCGCCGCCAGTGCTGTTCCGCCGGTGTCGGGCGGGCGCAACGTCGATCATGTCTGCATCGCAACCGGGCCGTTCGATCATGATACGCTGCGCGCCCATCTCGATGCCCATGGGGTCGAGATCGAGCGGGAGGCGATGCATGGCGGCGCCCGCGGTATGGGGCACTCGTTTTACATCCGCGATCCCTTCGGCAACAAGATCGAGATCAAGGGACCGGCGGTCTATCCGGACGGACGAGGCTAAATCAGCTCTTCTGCAGAGCGAGATGCACACCGAGCCCCACCAGGATCGTTCCGCCGGCGCGCTGCATCATCCGCTGGGCATGGCTTGAGCGCTTCAGGCGCGTGACCACGGCTCCCGCCAGGATCACGCAGGCCAGGTCGGCGGAAGAGAACATCAGATTGACCATGGTTCCGAGCAGCACGAACTGCAGCCAGACCGGAAACGCCGCCGAAGTGTCGATGAACTGCGGCAGGAACGCCATGAAGAAAATCGCCGTCTTCGGGTTGAGAACCTCGACGCTGATGCTTTCAAGAAAGGCCCGGCGGGCGGATTTCTGCTCCACGCCCGGCATGGTGACGTCGCCATTGACCTTGGCACGAAACAGCGAAATGCCGAGCCAGACCAGATAGGCCGCGCCGCAGAACTTGACTGCGAGATAGAGCACCGGCACGGCATGGAACAGCACCGACAATCCGGCCGCCGCAGCAAACACATGCACATAGCCGCCGAGATGAATGCCGAATGCCGCCATCAGCCCGGACCAGCGGCCGCGCGCAATGGTTTGCGCCGCCGCGTACAGCATGGCGGGACCGGGAATATAGGCAAAGATCGCCGTGGTGATGAAAAAAGCGATCAAAAGTTCGGTGGATGGCATGTGCGGCTCCGGACGTGGGTCCCAGGGGAATGGAACTGGAATTATAGACAAAAAGTGTCCGGGCGGAAGCGGCATTCGGTTTTGGCCGTGAGGCGGCGTCAACATCCGGCAGACATCTTCGAAATGCGATTGACTTCATCTCCATATAGAGATAATTTCTCATATATGGAAAATAACTCGATTGATACCGCTGCTATGGATCAACGCATCGCCAAGCGCCTCAAAGGATTGCGGGCGGAACGCGAGTGGTCGCTGGATGAGCTTGCCCGCCGCAGCATGGTGAGCCGTGCGACGCTGTCCCGGCTCGAAAATGCCGAGGTCAGTCCCACCGCCCAGGTGCTCGGCAAGCTGTGCTCCACCTATGGCCTCACGATGTCGCGGCTGATGCATATGGTCGAGGATGAGTTCGCGCCGCTGATCAGCCGCGATGCGCAAGCCGTGTGGATTGATCCGAGTGTCGGCTTCAAGCGCCGCTCCGTATCGCCGCCGGCGCAAACCCTGGCGGGCGAGATGCTGGAATGCGAACTCGATCCCGGTGTCCGCATTTCCTATGACAACCCGCCACGCCCGGGTCTCGAACACCATTTGCTGCTGATCGAAGGCCAGCTTGAGG
Source organism: uncultured Phyllobacterium sp. (assembly GCF_902479695.1). Taxonomy (NCBI): domain Bacteria; kingdom Pseudomonadati; phylum Pseudomonadota; class Alphaproteobacteria; order Hyphomicrobiales; family Phyllobacteriaceae; genus Phyllobacterium; species uncultured Phyllobacterium sp. The sequence continues at coordinate 18,391 of NZ_CABSQF010000064.1, forward strand.
TGACCGTCGATGGTCAGACCCATGCTCTCAATCCCGGCGACTGCCTGCGCTATCAGCTGTTCGGGCCCAGCGCCTTCGCCACATCCCAACATTCCGGTGCACGCTATGTGCTTTTCATGCTGTGAGGCTCCATTGACCAACGATATTGCTATCTTTGATGCCGATGACATCGAGGCCCATGTGCAGGCGCTCGGCGCGCTCCTGCATGCCTGTGTGCATGGCGGTGCCAGCATCGGCTTTGTGTTGCCGTTCTCGCAAGTGGATGGGGAGGCGTTCTGGATGATGAGCGTGCTTCCAGCGGTCCGGCAAGGCAAACGATTGTTGCTCGTGGTCCGTAAAGACGGAAGGATCGCGGGAACCGGCCAGCTTGATTACGATACGCCGCCCAATCAGCCGCACCGGGCCGAAATCCGCAAGGTGATGGTGCATCCGGATTTCCGCCGCCAGGGAATCGCCAAGGCGTTGATGGTCGCGCTGGAAAGCGCGGCGCACCGGTTGGGGCGGGGTTTGATCACCCTGGACACGCGGACCGGCGACAAGGCGGAACCGCTTTACCTGGGCCTGGGTTATCAGATTGCCGGGATTATTCCGGACTACTGCCGTGATCCGTTCAAGGATCATCTCGACGCCACCACGATCATGTTCAAGGCCATCTCGGCCTAGTCCTCTGCCGTCTCGAACACCGGAAGCACGCCGAGAATATTGGCCGAGCGCCGGATGATTTCTGCAGCCATCGGCGCTGCGTTGAGGCCGGCGCCGGCGGCGACCTGACCGTCGACGGGCTTGGGTTCATCGATGATTGTCAGCACGACATAGCGCGGGTTCTCGATGGGGTAGGCGGCGATGAAGGTGTTGAAGCGCACGTCCTTGGAATAGCGTCCGTTGATGACTTTTTCGGCGGTTCCGGTTTTGCCGCCGACGCGATATCCGGGAACCTGCGTCCGGCTGGCGGAGCCGCCCGTGCCCTTCTGGGCATTGAGCCGGTAGAGATAGCGCAGATCATCGCTGGTCTTCTTGCTGACCACCCGCTTGGCCATGGTCCGCGCTTCTTCAACGCCGCGCGGCAGGAATGTCGGCGCGATCAGCATACCGCCGTTGAGCAGGGCTGCGGCACCGACTGCGGTCTGCAGCGGCGTGGTGGCCATGCCATGACCGAAGGAAATCGTGATCGAGTGAACCTTCTTCCAGACTTTCGGCTCTGTCGGTCGCGCCACCTCGGGCAATTCCGTCTGCATCCGGTCGAGCAGGCCAAGCCGGACCAGGAATTCGCGATGCCCTTCGATGCCGACCACATCGGCTTCCTTGGCTGAACCGATATTCGAGGAAAACAGGAATACTTCCGGCAAAGTCAGCACGCGGCGTTTGCCGTGGAAATCGTGGATGGTCTGGCGGCCGATGGTGATGGGGCGGGTGGCGTCGAAGGTGCTGTTGAGATCCACCTTGCCGGAATCGAGCGCCATGGCCGTGGTGAAGGTCTTGATGGTCGAGCCCATCTCGTAGACACCGGCCGACATGCGGTTGAGCCGGTCCTTCTCCAGCGCGTTGAACGGATTGTTCGGATCAAAATCCGGCACCGAACCCATCGCCAGGACTTCGCCGGTATCGGCGTCGAGCACCACGGCGCCCGCTGCAATGGCGCGGTAGCGTTCGACCGCATTGACCAGCACGTCGCGCACCACGTGCTGGACTCTGAGGTCAATGGAAAGCTTCACCGGTGCGAGCTTGCGCGCATGGGCAAGGCCGACATCGCGCAGGTCGGACAGGCCCTGCGAGTCGATATATTTCTCCATGCCGGCAATGCCCTGATTGTCGACATTGACCAGACCGAGAATATGCGCCGCCGTCGGGCCACCGGGATAGAAGCGGGATTTCTCCGTGCGAAAGCCGATCCCGGGTATGCCCAGTGCCATGATCTGGCTCTTGTGCTTCGGCGTCAGGCCGCGCTTGAGCCAGGCAAAGCCGGCCTTGCCCTTCAGGCGGGCGTAGGTCTGCTCGAAATTGAGATCGGGCAGGACGGTGGCAAGCAGCTCGAACGCCTCGTCCGGATCGATGATCTTGCGCGGTTCGGCATAAAGCGAGACGGTGTTGATATCGGTTGCCAGCACCGCACCATTGCGGTCGAGAATGTCCGGACGCGAGGCCAGAATGGAGCCCGTCGGTCCATTGAAATCCACCGGATCGTCCTTCATGCCGTAAAAGACCAGCCGCCCGCTGATAATGCAGAAAATCCCGATGAAACAGGCCATGATGATCAGGATACGGTTTTGGGCGCGGGCGCTGCGTGGGGTCATTATCTCATTGTGAAACTGTGGATTGGGGCTGATCGCGCAAAGGTAGCATCCTTTGATCAGCTGCAATTCTCACGATTTCCGGAATGTCTTGTTAACCTGAACAAATGCTTAATAT
>NZ_CABSQF010000065.1:0-19951 GCF_902479695.1 uncultured Phyllobacterium sp.
GCCGGGGCGGCGGACAGCGGTAAGGGCGGAGACTACGCGAGCGCACCAGCTAGCGCGCTCGACGCAAGAGCCCGGGCGCAGGGCGAAATCTCGTGTGACGTCATGAGTTCATCTCCTCTTGGCAGTCTTGGGGTCTGCGGTTGAGATCGTGCACAGGCAACGTCAGGGCTGCGGGGCCGTTCCCTTTTGCATAGCGGAAAATCGTATTGTGCTGGATCACATCTGATTGATCGGTGCTTGAGCACCCGCCACACTGGTGCTATCGCAGCGCCAGCAAGGGTTGCTTTTTATTGTGAGTCCCGCGACGGACCCCGATTGCTGACGAAGCTCTTTATTGAGAACTGGAATTCATTGTGAATCGCATTGTTCCGCTCGTGCTCGCTGTCGCCCTGTTCATGGAACAGATGGACTCGACCGTCATATCCACATCCCTGCCCGCCATTGCCGCCGACATCGGTACAAGCCCCATCGCGCTGAAACTCGCGCTGACCGCCTATCTCGTCTCGCTCGCCGTGTTCATCCCGGTCAGCGGCTGGATGGCCGACCGTTTCGGCGCAAAGAATGTGTTCCGCGCGGCCATCGTCGTGTTCGTGCTTGGGTCGATCGCCTGCGCAGCCTCCAACTCGCTGCTGGCGTTCGTCGTCTCACGCTTCGTGCAGGGTGTCGGCGGTGCCATGATGACGCCGGTCGGCCGCCTGGTTCTGGTGCGCTCGACGCCGCGCAGCGAGCTTGTCGGCGCCATGGCCTGGTTGACCGTGCCGGCACTGGTCGGGCCGCTGGTCGGGCCGCCCATCGGCGGGTTCCTCACCACCTATTTCACCTGGCACTGGATTTTCCTGATCAACGTGCCGATCGGCGTGCTTGGCATCTGGTTCGCAACACGTTACCTGCCGGATGTGGAAACGCTGATCCAGCGCAAGCTCGACGTGCCCGGTTTCTTCCTCAGCGGCATCGCCGCATCCGGCGTTGTGTTCGGGCTTTCCGTGGTCAGCCTGCCGGCGCTCCCCGCATGGGTCGGGTTCTCGACGCTCGGCGTCGGCATCGTTTCGACGGTGCTCTACCTCATCCATGCCAAGCGCACGCCGGAACCGCTGCTGGCGCTCGACCTGTTCAAGAACCAGGTGTTCCGTGCCTCGATTTTTGGCGGCAGTCTTTTCCGCATCGGCGTCGGTGCGACACCGTTCCTGCTGCCGCTGATGTTCCAGATCGGCTTCGGCATGACACCGTTCCAATCCGGCCTCATGACCTTCATATCGGCTGCCGGTGCCATCGGCATGAAATTCGTGACCAAATGGTTCTTCCGCAAGACGGGCTTCCGCAATGCGCTGATGTATGGATCGCTGATTGCCGCAAGTTTCATTGCCATGAATGGTTTCTTCACGCCGGAAACACCGACCGCGCTCATTCTTGGCCTGCTTCTGGTCAGCGGCTTCTTCCGCTCACTGTTCTTTACCGGGGCCAATGCACTTGCCTATGCGGAAGTGCCGAATGAACAGACCAGCCTTGCAACACCGATCGCATCGGTCGCCCAGCAGATATCCATTGCCTTGGGCGTTGCGGTTGCCGGCGGCATTCTGGAAGTGTCCACCAATCTGCATGGCGGGCCGTTGCAGCTCTCGGATTTCCACACGGCATTCTTCCTGGTGGCCGCCATATCGTCGCTGGCATTCTTCTCGTTCATGCCGATGAAGCCGGATGCGGGCGCCGAAGTATCCGGGCATTACCCGGATGCGAAGCCCGCGCCTGCCGAATAGACCGTCGTTTAAGACCGGCCCTTGAAATCACGGGCGAGCAGGTAAAGCTCCACGGACTCGGCGCGCGAGGCCGGCGGCTTGACGTGATGCACGGATTTGAAGTGCTGCTTGAGCAGGGTCAGCACTTCGTTTTCCGTGCCGCCCTGAAAGGTCTTGGTCAGGAAGTGACCACCCGGCCGCAGCACGGAAACCGCAAAGTCCGCCGCCACTTCGCACAGATGCGTCGTGCGGATATGGTCGGTGCGGCGGTGCCCCGTGGTGGGAGCCGCCATGTCCGACAACACGATATCCGGCTGCCCGCCCAGCGCTTCGATCAGTTTGTCCGGCGCGGCATCGTCGAGGAAATCCATCTCGAGCAGCGTCACGCCCGGCAAGGGGGGGATGTGCAGATAATCGATGCCGACAACCGTCGGCGCATCCTCGGGAGAGCCGACGATCCCCGCCGCAATCTGGCTCCAGCCACCGGGGGCGGCGCCCAGATCGATGATGCGCTGACCCTTTTTCAGGATCTTGTAGCGGTCGTCGATCTCGATCAGCTTGTAGGCCGCGCGCGACCGATAGCCATCGGCCTTTGACCGCTGCACATAGGGATCGTTGATATGACGTTCCAGCCAGCGGCGCGACGATTCCTTGATCGTGCCCGCCTTCTTCTTGATCTTGGTATGCAGGCCGCGCGTACCCGTACCGCCGCGCCCGCCTGTTGTTGTCTTAGCCATTGGGAATGTACGCCCCTCTTTTACGCGACATTGGCGCGAAACCACCGATTGCGCCACGCGCCATCGCGCGACATGAGTTCAGTCAAAATACCTTCGCGCAGGCCGCGATCAGCCACGCGCAGCTTCTGGCTGGGCCAGACATTGCGGATTGCATCCAGAATGGCACAGCCGGCAAGAACAAGATCCGCCCGGTCTGCACCGATGCAGGGATTGGCAACCCGTTCGTCAAAACTCCACGACAGGAGCTTGCTCGTCATCTCGGTCACGTCGTCGTTCTGCATCCAGATACCATCGATGCGGCGCCGGTCATAGCGGTCCAGACCAAGATGAATGCCGGCAAGCGTCGTCACCGTTCCGGACGTGCCGAGCAGGTGAAAATTCTGGCTGTTGACGAGATCGCCGAGCTTGTGCCTCTCCGAGAAATCATTGAGGAGTTCCGCCACGTGATTGACCATGACGGCGAAATTGTCAGTCGTCACATCGCGGCCGCCAAAACGCTCCGCCAGCGTGACGACGCCAACGGGCAGCGATGTCCAGGCAATGATATGCTCGGCCAGACGCGGCGAACGGCGCTCCGACAGGTCGATCAGGGCAATCTCGGAGGAACCGCCGCCAATATCGAACAGAACAACCGCATCGGTTTCGCGCTCGACCAGCGTGCCGCAGCCGGAAACCGCAAGGCGGGCCTCGGTCTGGCGGTTGATGATCTCCAGATCAAGGCCGGTCTCATGCTTGACCTGATGCAGGAATTCGGCACCGTTTTCCGCCTGGCGGCAGGCTTCGGTGGCGATGAGGCGGGCGCGCCGCACATCGTGGTTTTCCAGCTTGTCGCGGCAAATCTTCAGCGCCTCGATGGCTCGGCTCATGGCATTCGGGCTCAGGCGCCCGGTTGCACCCAGCCCCTCGCCCAAACGGACAATGCGCGAAAACGCATCGATCACACGGAACTGGCCCGGCCGCGTCGGCGTTGCCACCAGCAGGCGGCAGTTGTTCGTGCCCAGATCCAGCGCTGCATAGAGCGGAGCACCGGCATATCTGGGTTCGCGCCGCGGGTTGTCAGGTTCGGATGGTTTGGCCGGACTGTTCTGTTCCACAGTCGCCGCGACAACGGTTTCCTGTTGTTTTGCGCCGGAACGCCCCCGGCGCCTGTGGCGGTTGGGGCGGCGCTTTTTGCCGGTTTTGACCGGCGCTGCGGCGTCGGCTTCTCCCGCCGGATGCGCAGGTGCGGCGGAGGCAACAGGGTTTTGTGCCGAAACAGCACCGTGTTTCGACTTGCCGCGCCGACGGCGGCGTGCCCGTTTCTTGGGGTTTTTCTCGAAGCGTCCTTCCTGGGAATCGGACCGGCTCTCCTGCGGTTGACGCGCAGAATCCCCTTGTGGTCCGGGTCCGTTCTTGGCGGGACCTGGGATGCCATTCGACACCGTATGACCGCCAGACGCCCCTTCATTCGACGCTTTGCGGGCGCCCGATTCGGGGTCTTTCAAAATCTTATCCTTCGGGCGCCGCGCGAACCTCTGGAGGACGCAGGCAAGGCGCTTGTTCATTAACGTTGAAGCCAATGTAACATCATTTGCCGAATATAAAAGTGCCTGAGGCAAATTAGGCGGCCAGGACAGCATGTTGAGAGGTGGAACCGGGCATTTCCAGCACCCGATATCGGCGGCCATGAGCCCCAGCCCGATGCGGGCCTGCAGGCCGCCTTGCGGCAGCGGCCGCATAATTCTGCAAGGGCCTGCCCGTGGGACAGGCCCTGCGCTTGTCGTCAGCCGAACTTCACCAGATTAAGGACGGCAAGCGGGCCGCCGGGGAACCCCGCCATCTTCTCACCCGTCGCCAGGCTGCCCAGATCGAGCGGGAAAAAGCCAAGCTTTTCAAACAGGGCGCCGACCTTCGCCTTGGCGTCCGCATCGTCGCCGGAATAGAACAGCACGCGCTGACCGCCTTCGGCCTTGGGGTCGCCGGCAAGCACGGCTGCGGGCAGATGGTTGAGCGCCTTCACCAGTTTTGCGCCCGGCACGAGATCGCCGACGACGTCGCTCGGCAAGCGCCCCTTGAGATCAACGGGCTTGAAGGACGGGGCTTCGATGGCATTGTTGGCGTTGATGACGATGCGTCCGTTCCAGGCGGGCAGACCGGCCAAAGCCTGCGGCAGTTTCGACCAGTTGACGGCAATCACGACAATATCCGCGCTTGCCGCCTGCTCTACGGTGCCGGCCTTGATGGACGACCCGAGTTCACCAACCAGTTCCTTCAACGAGTCCGGTCCGCGGCTGTTGGAAATGGTTGCTTCGATACCGGCCCGGGCCAATGTCCGCGCAAAAGCCGTGCCGATCAGCCCGGCTCCGATAATACCAATGCTCATGATCTTGTTCCTTTTTGCGAATGCATGAAATTGCATGACCTGAGAATGGGCCATCCATTCATTGACGAAAAGCGGGTAATGGCTTTAAATATTTTCAATCATCAATTGAAGGTATGGATATGGAGACCCTGGCCAATCTGGAGTCGTTCGTGCGCAGCGCCGAAACCGGAGGTTTCTCGGCAGCGGCGCGGCGCCTGTCACTGACGCCTGCGGCGGTCAGCCGGAACGTGGCCATGCTTGAACGCAATCTTGGCGTGCGGCTGTTTCATCGCAGCACGCGAACTCTTGCCCTGACGGAGGAAGGCGAGCGCTTCCTGCAGGCGGTCCGCACAAATCTCGAGGATCTGCAGGCGGCGATCGCCAATGTTGCGGCGCATCGCGACGAACCCGCCGGTGTGCTCAAGGTCAGCATGAGCCCGACGCTCGGCATCGGGTTTGTCATGCCGCTGCTCCCGGCCTTTCTCGAGCGCTTTCCGTTGATCCGGCCGGAATGGCATTTCGAGAACCGGCAGGTCGACCTGATCGCGGAAGGTTTCGACGCAGCCATCGGCGGCGGCTTCGAACTTCTGCCCGGTGTCGTGTCCCGATCGCTTGCAACCCTTCATCTCATAGCCGTGGCGTCTCCGGCCTACATGCGGGGCCGCGCATTTCCAGCGGATCCGGCCGGGCTGGCGACGATGGACGGGATTGTATTGCGCCAGCAGCGCACCGGGCGCATTCCGGTGCGCATGATGCGCAACAGCGCTGGCATGGAAATGCCGGCGCATATCCGGGACAGGATTGTGGTCAACGACCCCGCCGCCATGCGTCAGGGGGCTCTGCTCGGCCTGGGCGTGACCATCCTCTCGGCCCCCGTTGCCCTGCCGCACCTGGAAAATGGCGAGCTCGTGCGCCTCTTGCCGGACTGGTATGCCGACGCCGGGGCCGTATCGATCTATTATGCCAGCCGCAGGCTGCTGCCCGCAAAAACGCGGGTATTCGTTGATTTTATCGCCGAGGCGTTCCGGCAGGGAAAGCTGACGAAAAGCTTTGCGGGCGTTCTGGGATAGAATGAACTCTCTTGAGAACGGCGCCACCGGGGAGCGGCGCCGCGCCCTGCTTCAGATCAGATCAGCCGGTTGCATTCAACCATATGCTTTTGACGCCGTATTTTACCGTCGCTGTCCGCAATGTCGCGCCGCGTCTTGCTTTTGACCGACGGGATGGGCTTGGCTGGTTTGACAGTGGCAACCGGTGCTTGGGTAACCGGCATCCTCATGCCTTTCAGAAAGCTCAACACTCGTAATAACATCATGATTTTTCCTCCAACGGAAATGCCATAGGGCCGCTGTGGACCGGTGATCCAGCGGTTAGACGTGCAGCATTTTGGCAAGTGGACGCACCCTATCACCGTTCCGCCACCAGAGATACAGGGCCGCAAATAAACCGCAAATCATGACGATTGTTTTGCTATCGCCTTTTGGATATCCTCGTTTCAGATTTGGCTCTTCGCAGCGTCAGAGGTTCTCGACCCGCCAATCTCGTTCCAAAATGACGACGGTTTTTTGAACGTTGCATGACGACTGATCTCCGGCACCCGCCGGGATGAGAACACAGCAGGCCAGCTTCCGCTGCTTGCCACTTCCAAAGGAGGATTGGCATGTTCACGCGCACATCACATTCCATCGTCCACTTCGACGCACCATTCGTGTTGAAGGGTGTGGACAAGCCATTGCCCGCCGGCGATTACGACGTGGATCAGGATGAAGAACTCATTGACGGGTTGTCCCGCGCTGCGTATCGCCGCGTGGCCACCTACATCCATGTTCCGGCCCGGTCGTCGAAGCTTGGCACCCGGCAGGTTTTCCCGATCGACCATTTCGATCTGGAAGCTGCGCTTCTCGAGGATCAGTCCCGGCCCGGCTAATCACTTCCCGCCCCGATCCCTACCCGAAACCTGAAGGAGAACCACCATGGCTAAAGGTCAACAACGCAGCAACCGCGAAGTACGCAAACCAAAGAAGGACAAGGTTGAGGTAAAGACCGCTGTTCCGTTTGCAAGTTCGATCGGCAAACAGACGGAAGTCGCCAGCAAGGGCAAGCCCAAGAGCTAAGGGCATGCCTGGCACGCCAACACCCGATTGTTCAGGTGCGGCGCCATCCCGATGATGGCGCCGCACCGCACATGCATACCACTGTCCCTGCGGTCGCTCCCCTTCTTCCAGCAATACAACCCGAAACACGCGTCAAGAGTAAAATTAGAACAAAACAGGAACAAATTTCTTTTCACGTGGACCGGATTGTGCCATTCTGGATTGCGAAGGAGAATCCAATGAATGCGATATTGAAACAGCCGGACGACGAAATTGACGAGGCATTGGCTTATCATCAGGGTGATGTTCGCGCGACAATAGCGGCGCTTCTGGCCGAGCGTGAGTTCCTGTTGCGGGAGATTGAATATGCCTCCTTGGCCATGTCCTATGGCTTTGCGCGGGGCTGGACACCGGGACAGAATCGGATTGCACGATAGACTTGTGAACCGCCGCGTGCGATGATTGTGGCTCAAAAATGCGAGACACGATGAAACACAGTCCAAAACAATTGCCTGAAGTTGGTGTCCGCCCGAAGCGGGTTCTCAGTCCTTCGGAACAGAAAAGCCTGGCCACAACCGCAGCTGCATCCGCCATTATCAATGACGAGACCGCAAAGTGGGAAAGCAAGACCGCGCGCCTGAAGGCATTGCGTCTGGCCAAGGAAGCGGAAGAAGAAGCTGAGAACGCCTTGAAGCCAGCCAAGAAGCCGGCAAGGGCCAAGGCAAAGGTGACGCTCGCCACCAAGGGCAAATAGCGCCCCATACTTATCATGCCCGACGTTGACGAGGCCTTGCGGCCGCGTGTGAACCCGTTTATCCGCATCGGGAAATGCTTGCGCTTTATTAAATGATCGCTGGTATTGGCGAAATATTGTTCAATAAAAACATCAGAATCATTAGTCGAATTCCGCTAAGTTTTTATAATTAAATTATTTTTTCTGGCGCAGCATTGACGGAATGTCTCACAGTCACTATGTATGCCCCATCGGTATTTGGTAGTTTGTTATTAGTTTTATTGCGCCAAAGCGCTCTCAACGATCCTTCTTCAAAAATCGAGCTAAAACTATCGTGCAGTCGCATGGTAGGTGACCAAAACATATTCCTTGAAAGGGTTCATTATGAGCACTGGAACAGTAAAGTGGTTTAATTCCACAAAAGGCTTCGGCTTCATTCAGCCAGACGATGGTTCGGCAGACGTGTTCGTTCACATCTCCGCAGTTGAGCGCGCTGGTATGCGCAGCCTCAATGACGGTCAGAAGATCAGCTTCGAGCTGGTTCGTGACAACAAGTCCGGCAAGATGACTGCTGACCAGCTTCAGGCTGGCTAAAAATAATTCGTCTTCGCGTCTTTGACCACGGATGTACTGGCACTGACAGCAGAGATGAATTTGAGAAGGTCGGGTTTACCCGGCCTTTTATTTTGCCCTGAATTCAGGCGCGCACTCCAAAAAACCAAGACATTTCAGCGCATTCCCCAAGAAAACTCTGGAAAGAATTTCCGCGGCATCCCAGAGTGCGAGTCACTCTTGCGCCGGCATCGGAAATGGCTGGCATATATCGCGTTGTTTGAAGGAGCGTTCCGCTTATGAAAGTTCTCGTCCTTGGAAGTGGCGTCGTCGGCGTCACGTCAGCCTGGTATCTCGCCCAGGCGGGCCACGAGGTGGTGGTGGTCGACCGGCAGCCCGGTCCGGCTCTGGAGACGAGTTTTGCCAATGCCGGTGAAATCTCACCCGGCTATTCCTCGCCATGGGCAGGTCCCGGCGTTCCCCTCAAAGCCATCAAATGGATGCTGATGCATTTCGGTCCGCTCGTCGTGCGGCCGAAATTCGACCCCTATATGGCGCTGTGGCTGGTGCGTATGCTGCGCAACTGCACGTCGGCGCGCTACGCCCGCAACAAGATCCGCATGGTCCCCATCGCTGAATACAGCCGCGACTCGCTGCGTGATTTGCGTGCGGAAACCGGGATCGCCTATGACGAGCGCAGTCAGGGCACCCTGCAGCTCTTCCGCAAGCAGAGCCAGTATGACGGCACGGGCGGCGATATCGAAGTGCTCAAGCAGTTCGGCGTGCCCTATGAACTCCTTGATCCCGCAGGTTGCATCGCCGCCGAGCCGGCCCTTGCCAATGTGCGGGAGAAATTCGTCGGCGGTCTGCGTCTTCCCGGCGACGAAACCGGTGATTGCAAGATTTTCACGGAGAAGCTGGCGGCCCTTGCGGCCGAGAAGGGTGTGACCTTCCGCTACAACACCACTGTTACCTCGATCAACACCAGCGGCAATCGCATTGCCAGCGTGTCGACGGAGACGGAAGAACTGACGGCGGATGCCTATGTGGTTGCGTTCGGCAGTTATTCACCATTTCTGCTGCGCCGCATCGGCGTACCGGTGCCGGTCTACCCCATCAAGGGCTATTCCATCACCGTACCCATCGCCGATGCCAGTTGCGCGCCGGAATCCACTGTCATGGACGAGACCTACAAGGTGGCAATCACCCGGCTCGGCGACCGCATCCGCGTCGGGGGCACCGCTGAAATCTCCGGCTATGACCTGACCTTGCGCGATGCGCGCAAAGCCACATTGCAGCATTCGGTCGGCGATCTCTTCCCCGGTGGCGGCGATCTGTCGAAGGCAACCTTCTGGACCGGCCTGCGCCCGATGACTCCGGACGGCCCGCCCATTATCGGTGGCGGCACCAGATACCAGAACCTCTACCTCAACACCGGCCACGGCACCCTTGGCTGGACCATGTCGTGCGGTTCCGGCCGGGTGCTGGCTGACATTATTTCCGGCAAAACGCCGGATGTCGACGCATCGGAACTCGGCATCGGCCGCTACGCCTGAGCTTTGTGAAGCAGGTGCCTTCCGCCCCGCGCATGCTGCCACGGGCGGAGGGCAACCAATCCACGACACCATCCATGCGCCAGCTAAGCCATTTAAAACATTACAAATTGTTTAGGTTGACGTTCAGTTTTGGTTCATCTCGCCCCTCGTAAAACAGCATGGTGTTTGATCATGAACCCTGCAATGAACGAGGAACCAACATGAAAAAGATCGCCCTGGCAGCCCTTGCCATTTCGCTGATTGCAACACCTGCAGCCTTTGCGCAGCAGCAGCAAGGCTATGGCCACCAGCAGCAGGACCGGATGGTCAAGAAGCGGGTCGTCAACGAACGCACCGTCGTGAAGAAGACGCGCTGGGTGCGCGGCCACAAGCTGCCCAGCAACTATCGCCGCAACGTGGTGCGCGACTATCATCGCTATCACCTGAAGACACCGCCGCGCGGCTATCATTGGGTACGCGTCAACAATGACTACGTCATGGTCAGCATCGCATCCGGCATCATCGCATCGATGATCCAGGGCCGGTAATTATCCCGGTCAAACCAGAGCGGCGCTTCGGCGCCGCTTTTTGTTTCTAGTCGACAAATATCCGGACGCTTGCGGCACGGCCGGCAGAATCGATGACCGTCAAGGTCGAATAACCGGCTCCATCGGGCACCCACTGATTGTCACGACGGCGCGACATATCGGGCAGAGGTTTGCCATTGGCCAGCCAGCGGAACGGCGCCCGCCCCCCCTGCAGTTTCAGCGCGAGGGGTGACAGGGTCCCGCCGGTCTTCGCCCCAAGCTCGATCCGCGCGCCTTCGGGCGGATAGACGATCTGCGGCGCCGGTTCGCGCGTCGTTGCAGCCAGCAGACCGCTCGATGTCCGGGTGAAGCGGCGCTGGCTGATCGGCAGTTGCGCCTGCGCGATGCGCACCGCACCGCCCGGCGCGCGCGGCAGCGGCGTAACTGGTACGCCGGATTTGACAAAACCCTCGAACAGGATCGGTGCCGCCGTGCCGAAACCGGTGATACCCGGCACAGCGCCATTATCCGGACGGCCGACCCAGACGCCAAGCACGTAGTTGCCGTCGAAACCGACCGACCACGCATCGCGGTAGCCGTAGCTCGTCCCTGTCTTGTAGGCGATGCCGCGCTGCGCGGCGCCCAGCGGCGGCATGACACCCGACAGGATATCAGCGACATGCCATGCGGCCACCGGCTCCAGCAACGGTTCGGCTTCGATGGGCTGCGGCTTACCCTGAATGCCATCCCCCAGAAGCACGGGCCTGCCGCGATTGGCCAGCGCAGCGTAGAGCTGCACCAGGTCTTTCAGCGTAATGCCGACACCGCCGAGGCCGATCGCCAGACCCGGCGCTTCATTGGCGGGAAGCACGGGTCTCACCTCCGCCCGGCGGAAGCGGACCAGCAGACGCGTCGGGCCCACCGCGTCAAGCAGGCGGACGGCAGGCACGTTCAGCGACAGTTGCAGCGCCTGCCTGATGCTGACGTCGCCCTGATAGCTCATGTCGAAATTGCGTGGCCGGTAACCGAAGAAGTCGGCTGGACGGTCCTCGATGATCGTCTCCTGCGAAACGAGCCCGTCCTCGAAGGCGAGGCCGTAGATAAAGGGTTTCAGCGTTGATCCGGGCGAGCGCATCACCCGCGTCATGTCGATCCAGCCGGAGCGGCTGGCATCGAAATAATCGGCAGAGCCCACTTCGCCGACGATTTCACCGCTGCGGGCATCGGCCATGACCATGGCGATCGATACTTTGGGGCCAAGCTTGGCCGCCGCAGCCTTGGCAACGGCTTCAAGGCCCTGCTGGATCGGGCGGCGCAGCGTGGTCTGATGCCGGTTGACCTGCGGCTCCCGGCGCAAGGCGGCTTCCGCCAGATGCGCGGCATAGGCCGGAAGCTGCAGGCGGCGGGCGGGAATGGGCACCAGCCCGGCACGTTCGGCCTCACCCTCACCCACCACTTTGGCAACGGCCATGCGGTCCAGAACCCGTTCGCGCGCTGTCTCGGCTGCAGCGAGATTGCGGTCGGGCCGGCGCTTTTCCGGCAATTGCGGCAACGCCACAAGCAAGGCGGATTCGGATACGGTCAGGCGGCGCGGCTCCTTGCCGAAATAGGCGAGGCTGGCGGCACGGATACCCTCCAGATTGCCGCCATAGGGCGCGTGCGTGAGATAGAGATCGAGAATCTGCGCCTTGGTCAGACGGCGTTCGATCTGCAGCGCACGCACCAACTGGGCAAATTTTGCACTGAGCGAGCGCCCTTCCCGCGGTTCGATCAGCCGCGCCAATTGCATGGACAGGGTCGAACCGCCGGAAACGATGCGGCCGTTGCGGACCAGTTGCAGTGCGGCGCGGGCCACGGCCCGCGGGTCGACGCCGCGATGCTGCCAGAAGCGCTGATCCTCGTAGGCGACAAGCATGCGAATGAACTGCGGATCGACATCCGCGGCCGTCGTCCGCAGGCGCCAGCGCCCCTCCGATGTGGCGAAGGCACGGAGCAGCTGGCCATTGGCATCGACCACTTCCGGCGAGACTTCCACCGCCTTTTCCAGCGGCGGCGGAAACTTTTTGTCGGCAAGATCCAGGCCGAAGGCCAGCGCCGTCGCCACTACAAGATTGGCGGAGATGCCGATACAGAATGTGCGCCACGTGATCATCGGATCAACCGGTCTTGAGCCAAGGCTTGTTTACTGTGCCGCCACGACCTCCATCCGGCCCGTGGCCGTGCGTGCGGAGAATTGCGGACGATACATGTCCTCAACGCTGGCTGCCGGATGATCGTAGGTACCCGGCGTCACGGCCCGGACCACATAGGCCAGGGTGATTTCCCTGTTGTCGCCGGTGTTGCGATCGAAGGCGGCAACGAAACGGTCGCTGCGGAATTCCGTATGGGCGGCTTCCACCTCGCCGATCCAGTCGAAATTCGACAGTTGCGCACTGTTGACGAGGCCGGGATTGTCGATCTCGAAACCGGCGGGCAGAAGATCGGTGATCAGCACCCGCGACGGCCAGTTGTTGTTCTCGGTGACCTTGAGGACAACGACATAGCGCTCATTCTGCTTGGCTTCGCTGACATTGGCTTCCGATCCGTCGAGCGTGTAGTAGGTCCGCTGGATGTTGAAGCCATTGCCGCCAGCGGGCAAAGGCTGGGCTGGTGCGGCAACGGTTGTCACGACAGCCGAAACGGCCTCGGTCGATCCGTTGGTGATGCTGACCGGCTGGGCGATCAGCTCGTCGCCGGTCATCCGCGCGGCATAGCCACCCGTGTGCGCCACGCCATTGACGGCAAGTTTCAGATCGTTGTCGCCGCCCTGGATGGCGCGGGCAGCCAGCAGCATCCAGGTCTGTTCCTGCGTGCTGGTATAGATCTTGCGCTCCCATTCCTTGGCAACGATCTGCGACAGCTGCGGAATGATGGCCGGGACCGGGCGGCTTTCCGCTGCGAGCGCCAGAACCGCCGCATCGTCACGCAGGGACGAGCCATAATCTGAGCGCACAAGGCTGACATTGGTCGCCTTGGTCGACATCTGCAGCGAATTGGTAAAGATACTCTGCGACCGCTGTGCATCCCCGTAAAGCGCCAGGGCCGCCGCCAGATGGGCGCGCGACAATGGCGTCGGGAATTCGGACAGTTTCGTGTCGGCGTAGTAACGCAGATCGCTGACGGCAGCCTTGCGGTTGCGGGCGAGAACATAGAGCGCATAGGCGATCTGATTGCCCTGATCCTTGACATTCACGTCATAGCTCAGCGAATTCTGCAGGTTTTCCAACGCCTGGACGAGCGCCTTTTCCGGCACGTCATATTTCTGTTCGCGTGCGCGGGTCAGGAAGTCCGTGACATAGGCATCAAGCCAGAGATCACCCGAACCCGGACCCCACAGGCCGAAACTGCCGGAAGAGGACTGGTAGGACAGGACGCGGAAGATTGCCTCCTGCACCCGCTTCTGCACATCGCCATCGTCGGCCAGGCCCGACTGCTTGGCCAGTTCGCTGAGGTAAAGCAACGGCATGGCGCGGCTTGTCGTCTGCTCCGCACAACCATAGGGATAACGGTCGAGCGTCATGAGCAAGGCCGGTATGTCGAAGGCCGACGACCGCGACACGTTGAGGCTGACCGATGCGCCCTGCAGCAGGCTGCTCGCCAGCAATTCGCGGTCGATCTTCAGCGTGCTGTTCGGTGCGATCTTGATGGGATTGCGCACCGTGATCGGCAGCGACGCCGGACGGACCGGAATGTTCAGCGATTGCTCCAGCGAAATACCTGCCGCGTTTGACAGTTTGACCGAGACAACGCCGTCACCCGGCTGCTGGCCCTTGAGCGGCAGTGTCAGATTGAACTTTCCGCCCGCCGTCAGTTTTACCGTCTGTGCGGCCGCCTGCTGCTCGACGCCGATGGCCTGATTGCTCGTCACCTGCAACTGGTAGTCGCCTGCCGGGGCATCCGTATTGGCGATATCAAGCCGCAGCGCCGTCTTGTCTCCGGGCGCCAGGAATTTCGGCAGGCTTGCCGTTACCACGACGGGATCGCGAATGATCACATCCTTGCTGGCATGGCCGACACCGGCCTTGGACCAGGCAACCGCCATGACCCGCGCCGTCCCGTTGAACTGCGGGATATCGAAGCTCACATTGGCCTTGCCCCCCGCGTCAAGCTTGACCGGACCGGAGAAGAACGCAACGAGCTTTTCCGTGGGCGGGCTGCCCTGCAACGGCATCTGAGCGCCATCGCCGCCGGTGCGCAGACGGCCGGCGGCACCCTGCGAGCCATCGATCAGACGGCCATAGAGATCGCGGATTTCCAGGCCCAGCTGCCGCTGGCCAAAATACCAGCCATCGGGATTGGGCGCCTCGTAACGGGTGAGATTGAGGATACCGACATCGACCGCAGCAACCGTGACATAGGCCGTATCACCAACGCCTACGCCGGTCACCTGAAGCGGAATATTCAGTGGCTGGCGCGGCAATGTTTTCTCGGGCGTATCCAGCTTCACCGCAAGATTGCGGTCGCCCGGATTGACCCCCAACCATTTCACGCCAATGGCGCGCATCGGCATGTGGCTGTCCCGGTCATTGCCGGGACGGTAGAGCGTTGCGGTGACATAGGCACCGGCACCCCAGTCCGCCGTGACCGGAATTTCCACCTCGCCGCCTTCAGCGGGAATGCTCTGGCGCTTGGTCGCCACGAGGCTCTCGGCACCGACCGTCACCAGAAGCTCGCCGGCAAAACGCGGCGATACCTTTAGCTTTGCCGTATCGCCCGGCGCATAATTCTGCTTGTCGAGGGCGATCTCCAACCCGTCCGGGGTCTCGGTCGACGTAGCGGCAACATAATATCCCGCGTCGAATTCGACACTGGATGTCGGGCCTTCGACGTCTGCCGTTTCAACCTCCAGGCGGAAGCGGCCCCAGGTCACGGGAACGGAAATCTCTGCGCCATCGGCGGTTGCATCGACCGTGCCGTTGGCAACCAGCTTGGTCGAAATGATGGGCTCATATTTCCACGAACTGCCATCCCGGTACCATTGGTAATTGCGTTCGACGGCAACAAGTTTCCAGCTCAGGCCGCTCATGGCCTGTTTCTGGCCGTTGTTGTCAACGCCGATCACATGGAATTTGCCGATGGCATTTTCGGCCAGATCCCCATCGAACTCAGGCTTGATGCCAATCTTCGCGCCCTGTGATTTCACTGGCAACGTCAAATTGCGTTCAATGGCCCGCCCGCCCGCCTCCTGCATGCGCACGACGATATTGGCGTTGAGCAATTGGGTTGTTGACGGGACTTCGTTCAGCGTCACGTCGAACGTTGTCTTGCCGTTCTCGTCGAGTGCCTGCAAATCCTCGAGCGGAATGCGCGTATCCTGGTTGCCCTGTTCATCGGCCAGACCAAAGCGATAGCCTTTGAAATTGGCATCCTCGTGCGTCGGCTTGAGGCTGACCTCGCCCTCCAGCGTGAGACCTGCCGCCGGCGCACCATAGAGGAAGCGGCCATCGACACTGACCGGCGTGGGCGTGCCCACGGTGATGGCCTTTGCCTCGCTCGTCAGGTCGAACTCGACCCGGTCGGGAACAAAATCTTCGACCATGAAGGACTTTTCGGCGATGGGCGAACCCTTCGGGTCGGTGTAGATCTGCATGTTCCAGGTGCCGCGCATGGCATTCGCCTGCAGGGCCAGATCAAGCGTATGGCCGCCAAGCGCTGCGCCATCGCTGACCATGCGGCGGTCTTCGACCCCATCCGGGCGGCGGAATACAAAGGTCAACGGCAGATTCTCGATCGCCTTGGCGCCGATATCGCGGGCAAGGGCCGACGCATGCACGGTTTCACCGGCACGGTAGATGCCGCGCTCGGTCCAGGCGAGCACATCGATTGCGCCCGGAGCCGTGCGGCCGGTCACACCGCGGTCGGACAGGTCAAAACCGGCCCGCGTCATATCAAGAAAGACATAGTCCGCATCGCCGTTCTTGGCGGTGATGACAGCCGGTGTCATGGCGGCCGTGCCGCGCAGCAATCCGGCGGTAAATGTCGCACGCCCGTCCGTGTCGGTGATCGCGGTGCCCAGGATTTCATTGTTCTTGGCCAGGAGCTGCAGTTCCACGCCGATCAATGGCTGGGCGGTTGCGAGCGACCGCGCAAAGACATTGAGCCCATCGGTACCGGTGTAGGTGGAGAGCCCGATATCGGAAACGACGAACCACTGGGTCGCCTGCGAATCCCATTCATTGCTGTGGGCATCGGTGGAGACGGCGGTCAGGACATAGACGCCCGGCTTGCGTTTCGGCAAAGCCTCGTCAACCGGGAAACTGGTGACGACATCCTTGTTGAGGTCGGATTGGATATCGATCGCCCCCTGCCAGACCAGTTCGCCGGACTCATCCTGCAGTTTCTGGGCGTTGTAGCTATCAATCTGGGTGAGGAACTGCGAGCTGGTGAGCAGCGAGGCGATGCCGCGGTCGCCGATGCGGTATAGCTTCAGGTTGGCGCTCGTGGTATTGACCGAGACAATCGGGATGCCACGGCGCGCCGTGCTGGGCAGCACGAAACTGTCACCGGTAAAGCGCACGACGGCCGAGCGGTCCTTGACGTAGATATCGAGATCAACCTGGCCTTCCAGCGCTTCACCGACCGAAGATGGCAAGCCGGCACGCAGCGCCAGCTTGTAGCGCTGGCCGTGGGTCAGGCCTTCCACGCAAATCTCACTACCCTTGGCTTCGACCGCCTTGGGAGCGACGCCGTCCAGCGTCACGAACGGCGCATAATCCGTACCCATTTTGACCAAGGGCTCGGAGAACTGCACGCAGGCGCGCGGCGCGGCGCTATCCGCATCGATGGTGTGATTGACGATACGGAATCCCTGGCGGGCCTTCAGATCGAGATAGGCGGCGTTGACGGTCTTCGCATCGACAAGCGCAAGGCTCGCCTTGTAGGCGTTGAGCGCGGCGCGATAGTTCTGGGCATTCTGCAACGCGGTTGCCAGCACCGCGAGAGCGTCGGCACGGCTCTGGGTCGTGCGCGTCAGGAGATAGCCATTATAGGCGGCCAGCGCCGCTTGGCCGGCAACATAGGTGTCCTTGTCGGCGCGGTTGGCAGCGCGGGCGGTCTCCACCCACAGATCCGCATCCTCCGGCGAAACCGCCAGCGCGCCCTTGAAGGCATTCAACGCATTCTCGATATTGCCGGCGGCGAGCTGCGCGCGGGCCGTTTCCTTCAGGCTGGCGGCGCCCTGCCCCTTCTGCTCGTCCGTCAGGGCGAGACGTGCCTTGACCTGGCGCGCATCCTGCACAAGCTGGTCGGACAGGAATGCCAGTCTTGGCGGCGCGCCGATATCCGGCTCGCTCGTCGTTTCGACCACCTTGCCGGCGATGGCACCGGGAAAACTGTGCAGTTCATTGAAGTCGGACTTCATGAAGCACCATTTCACCTTGGGATTGTAGGTGAAGGCCTTGCAGCTTGTCTCGGCCAGACAGACCGCCTCGCACTGGTCGAGGGTCACGTCCTGTTCGGTGCGCAGATCAAAACCGAAATAGTCGCCATCCTTGGTCGTGACAATGTCGCGATTCGTTTCGGCGGCACCGGCAGGTGCCCCTGAAACCAAGGCTGAGAGAAGAAAAACCGAAAAGCCGATAACCGCGCGCATAGACATGAAGTCCTCCCAACGCAACCCGTATGGTGGTGAGCCGCACTGTTCAAACTTCAGTATAACTTGTCAACAGATCATGCGGTGGGAGCGCGGTTGTCTTCGGCGATTTCCGAACGGATCCACGCCTGGAAATTCTGCATTTGCTGGGTCGGCTTGCGGTTTTTCGGCGAAACCAGCCAATAGGCGATATTGGAGGGCACGCGCAGCGGAAAGGGTGCGACCAGCCGGCCGTCTGCCAGCGCGTCTTCGACGAAGAGCTCCCAGGCCAGCATGATGCCTTGCCCGCTGATCGTTGCTTCGACCGCCAGCCATGGATCGGAGAATGTCGGGCCATCAAAGGCGAGCGGGCCATCGAGCCCGGCAGCGGCCTGCCATTCATCCCAGCTGAACATGGGGTTCTCGTAACAGATGATCGGCTGGCGGAAAATATCCGCCGGTCCGGTCAGGCGTTCGGCAAAGCCGCGCGTGCAGACCGGGAACATCCTTTGCGGCAGCAGGCATTCCGGCGTGCCATCCCGCCACTCGCCGCTGCCAAGCCGGATCGCGAGATCGATGTCGGAACTCTTCAGGTCGAGCACCCCAGGCGAAGGATCGATGCGGATCTTCATCTCGGGATGCGCTGCCCGCAGCCGGCCCAGTCGCGGCACCAGCCACTTTGACGCGAAGGTCGGGGCGACGGAGAGAAGCAGGGTCTGCTCGACATCGTCCGCCAGCGCCACGGCGCGCGACAGATGCTGAAAGCCCTCTTCAAGCCGGGCGATGAACGCCTTGCCGAAGAAGGTCGGGACCAGCCCCGCCCGGGTCCTGTCGAACACCGCATGGCCGATCTGTGCTTCCGTCCGGATCAATTGCTGGCTGACCGCACTGACCGAAACGCCAAGCTCGGTGGCGGCTTTCGGCAATGATCCCAGCCTCCCGATTGCCTCGACAGCGCGCAATCCGTTGATGTGAACCCTATTCAAATTCTTCATCATGCAAATTCTTCATCCAGTTTTTCTACATCAAGATATCGCCATTCTTGATTGCTGACCGCAGAGAACGGGACCAAAATAACACATTCCTCGATTCATGGGAGCTGTGTGATGAAGATTTTCTGGCTAATAAAATGGTTTGCAGAGACTCTCGTTCCGCCCAGCGAGGAGAGCAGTCCTGTCGATCATGATGCGCTGGATCACTGGCGCCGTGATCCGCTCTCTCACCCGGCACTGCAAGCCATGGGCCTCGATGAACTGGCCGACCTGCCCTTCGATCCATGCGGTCTGCGCAGTTGCTGACAAAAAAAAATGAGTACCGGAGGTTAAGCGTAGCCTGCCTGCCAACCGTATCGGAATGGGACAGCGATATGGAAGGAGTAAGATCGTATTTCTATCCGGCAATGGCCGCGCGCGAAGTGACCTTCATGGCCCAGATCAAACCCGCCGGTTCCTCTGGCGGGCTTATTTTCTGCGCTGCCTCAAAACCTGACCGTCAGATCGGCTTTGACGGCATTGTCGTTGACGCCGGAGGAGAACTGTCCGGTATAGGTGAGGCCCAGCGTGGTGGCCCTGCCGATATCGAAGGCGAGGCCGGCCTCCACCAGCGCCGCATCGGCGGCAACCGGCAGGCCGCTGACATCGAAGCTCTCGCCGCCGCTGGCAAAGGCCAGCTGCGCCTGCGGCGTGACATCGCCGTAAGCATGCCGCCAGCCGGCCATGCCGCGTGCCGTCAGGCTTGCGGCGTTGCCAAGGGTGAAGGCACGCGAGGCTCTCAGCCCGAGTGTCGTCGTCGTCAGGTCCGTGGTGGATGATGGCGCCGACAGGGCGGCAATGCCGCCGGTCTCGGTGAAGCCTGCTGTCTTCAGGTGGGTATGGGCCGCCGCGGCGAAGGGTTCGAGCGCCGCATAGGGCGTCTCGATGCGGTAAGCGGCCTCGCCGAAGATTTGCACCGTGTTGGCGCTGTAGCCGGCGGTGTCCGTCTCGGCCAACGAGCCGAAGGCGACCGTGCGGCGCGTATCGATCTCATGATGCGCCAGCACCGTGCCAAGGCTCAATGTCAGTGCATCGATCTTCGTGCCGCCATAGACACCAA
>NZ_CABSQF010000066.1:0-19627 GCF_902479695.1 uncultured Phyllobacterium sp.
TATTCACTGTCGCCAGGCAGAGCTGCGATATCGAGGTCTCCGCCCTGCCCGGCGACACACCTCGGCATCTGTCAGGATGACATTTTAACTTTGCACAACAAGCGACATTTCAACCTTGCTGCCACATGATGTGTAGCCGGGGTACATTCCATTTCAAAGTGCAACGTCCGTTCAGGCTTGCTTCCAAGATACGCGCACTGTTTCAGGGCGATTATTTTGTACCAGATACAATGAATCACGAGATTGTATATGGATATCGCATAATCGCGGGTTTATATCGGTGGTCGTTTCCCCACGGCTAGCCGCCGTTTGCAAATCCGCGACATTTTCTTTCCGATGTGTACGCGCTACCGAGAGCGAACCCGACCATGTCGGACCAAATCAGTCAGGCCTCCCAGGCCCGGCCACGAACGATCCAAACGCCTGACAACAAAACAACAGGTCCGAACTTCCGCACCATAGCGCTTATCATTGCCAGTGCCATGTTCATGGAACAGCTCGACGCGACGGTGCTGGCAACGGCGTTGCCGACCATGGCACGCGATTTTGGCGTTCAGCCACCTGCCATGAGCCTGGCGCTCACCTCCTATCTCCTCAGTCTCGCCATCTTCATCCCGGCGAGCGGCAAGATTGCCGACCGGTTCGGATCCCGCACCGTTTTCAGCGCGGCAATCGCGGTTTTCGTCTTTGGTTCGATCCTCTGCGCGCAGGCCCCGGATCTGCGCTTTCTCGTTCTCGCGCGCATCATTCAGGGCCTTGGCGGTGCGATGATGATGCCGGTTGGCCGGCTCGTGCTGATGCGCAGCGTCGCGCGCAAGGATCTTGTTTCAGCGATGTCCTGGCTGCTGGTTCCCGCGCTTGTCGGCCCCATTCTCGGACCGCCCGTGGGCGGGCTGATTGTCACCTATTTCGACTGGCGCTGGATTTTCTACATCAATGTGCCGATCGGCTGCATTGGTTTCATTCTTGTCAGGCGCTTCATCGAGGAGGTGAAGGGGGTGTCCGACGGTCCCTTCGATTTTCTCGGTCTTTTCCTTTCCGGCATTTCACTCGGTTCTCTCCTCTTCGGTTTCGAAATGGCAAGCCGCCCGGGTGAAGGGGAACTGGCAGCCGTTCTTGTCGCTGTGGGGATGGTTTTCGGTGCGGGTTATCTCGCACATGCCAAGCGGCATCCCTCCCCCATTCTCGATTTCTCGCTCATGCGCGTCAGCAGCTTCAGCACGTCTGTCATCGCCGGGTCGCTGACCCGCATCACGCAGGGAGCACAGCCGTTCCTGCTGCCCCTGATGCTGCAGCTCGGCTTTGGATTTTCTGCGGCGCGCGCGGGCGGCATCGTTGTCGCCACGGCACTGGGCTCCATGATGATGAAGGCCGTTGCACCGAAAATCCTGCGGCGCTTCGGTTTCCGCGCAAGCCTTATCGTCAATGGCCTCATTGCGACGTTTGGCTACGCCCTTTGTGCAGCCTTCCGGCCGGACTGGCCCCTGCCCCTCATCTTCGCTGTTCTGCTTTGCTGCGGGTTCTTCATGTCGTTCCAGTTCACGGCCTACAACACGGTGGCCTATGACGAGATCGGACGGGAACGCATGAGTTCTGCGACCAGTTTCTATACGACATTCCAGCAGCTCATGTTGTCGCTCGGTATCTGTGTCGGCGCATTGGCCCTTTCGGGTTCAATGCTGGTTCGAAGCCATGCGACACCGGAACTTGGCGACTTCTCGGCGGCGTTTCTTGTTGTAACGGCAATCTCCCTCACCGCGACGATCTGGAATCTCCGCTTTTCACAATCGGCAGGGGCCGACATCAGCGGTCACACGAAAATGGTCAAGGCTCCCGGCGAATAGGATTGCGCAGCGGCTGGCTTTACCCGCCCTCACCGCATCTTGATTGTGCGGCCAACAAGCCTTGCAAAATAACAACAGCAGATATGTCAGTATTGTTGACATATCTGCTGTTTTACGGTGCTATGCATCTGCAAACAAACGGGAGGAAACAATGGGCGAGTGGGATGCTCTGTACGCAACACGCACGAAAAACATGCGTGCATCCGAAATACGCGAACTGCTGAAACTGCTTGATCAGCCAGACATCATTTCCTTTGCCGGCGGTATTCCGGACCCCGCCCTCTTTCCCAAGGAAGCGATACGGGAAGCCTATGAGGCTGTTCTCAGCCAGAATGCTGACGTCGCGCTGCAATATTCGGTGAGCGAGGGATATCGCCCGCTGCGCGAATGGCTGGTGCAGCACATGGCGTCGCTCGGCGTGCCCTGCACGATCGACAACATCATCATCACCACGGGCTCGCAACAGGCACTGGACTACCTCGGCAAGCTGTTCATATCACCCGGCGATACGGTGCTCACGACTTGGCCCACCTATCTTGGTGCCCTCCAGGCCTTCAACGCCTATGAGCCGCGCTATGACCGCCTCAACCCCGAACAGGGAAACATGACGCCGGTCGCCTATCGCGACGGTGCAAAGGCTGCAGGCGGTGATGTAAAGCTTGCCTATCTGACGGCGGATTTCTGCAACCCGACGGGCGAAACGGTCAGTCAGGATGGCCGCATCCGCCTGATTGAGCTGGCGCACGAACTCGACATACCGCTGATCGAAGATGCGGCCTATCAGGCCTTGCGGTTCGATGGAGAGCCCGTGCCGTCGATGCTTGCCCTCGATTGCGAACGTGAAGGACATATCGACCGCACGCGTGTCGTCTACTCCGGCAGTTTCTCCAAGACCCTTACACCCGGCTTGCGTGTCGGCTGGATTTGCGCTGCACAGCCTGTGATTGCCAAGCTGGTCCTGATCAAACAGGCTGCCGATCTGCACAGCCCGACCATCAATCAGATGACAATCCATCACGTGGCGTCCCGGGATTTCGACAAGCAGGTCGAGAAGGTGCGCAACAGCTACCGCCAGCGCCGCGACTATATGCTCGATGCCCTTGCCCGTTTCATGCCGCCAGGCGTGACGTGGACAAAACCGGAGGGCGGCATGTTTGTCTGGGTCACCTTGCCGGAAGGCATGGACGGCGCAGCCCTCCTCGCACAAGCGCTGCAAAAGGTGCGCGTGGCGTTCGTTCCCGGCTTTGCATTCCATGCGGACGGGACCGGCAAGAATACCATTCGGCTCAACTTCTCCTTGCCCAACAAGGAAGCAATCGAAACCGGGATTTCCCGTCTCGGCAAGCTGATTGCCGAAGAAGCCGCCTGACGGCTCGCACTGTTCCGTGACAAACAAAGCAGCCTGATCTTAAACAGGCTGCTTTTTGGTATCCGGGGTGTGCCTGCGCACGTGCCCTGCGTCGATCCGGGCCGTCGCTGCCCCTGTCAGGAGGCGGCAACAGAGAGAGCGTTTGCAGCCATCAGTAGCAACTTATTAACCTTCATTTTCTATTCGATTAGGCAAGTTTACGAGCAACATCCAATCGCTTCGCTTGCAGGTATCATGCGTATTCCAAGAACAAATTTCTCAATGAAGTCAGACGATTACGTAGACGAATATGGCGATGCGCACGAATCGCCAGCGTCTGCACAGCCGCCTGTGGCTCAAAAGCCGACCGTGCCGGAGGCGGTGCAACCCCCAGCTCCGACCCAGGCGGCTCGAAATAGTGTGCCAAACGGTTCGGGAAACATGCGCACTCCTGCTGCTTCGCCCTATGAGCCGGTCTCCACCCGACGTTCCATCGAGGCCCCTGCGTCAACCACGCCAAGCGGCGGGATGCGCGCGCCTGCACGTGCGCCGATCACTCTTGAGCCGGATACGGATCCCACGGCTCCCATTTCAAAGCGGATGTTCTCCCTGTCGGCCAATGTGCGTTTCACCCGCACCCCCGATACCGTTCTGCAAAAGCACCGCAACGGGGCCGAAAGCGCAACGCCGGCACCTGCTCCCAAAGTGGAAAGGTCGTTTGCCGCGCCAAAGGCGGCCATCCCGGCGCCAACCCCGAAGATTCCTGCTGTCGCTCCGGCGGCTCCCAAGCCGGTTGCTGGCGAGACTGCTCTTCGCAAGGCTCCTGCTCCGGCGCAATCCGGTTTGCCGCGGGCCCCGGCATTCGTCACAAATTATGCACCGGCGGTCGTCACGCACGCACCGGCCGCTCCCGTTGCGCGTGAGGCCCGGCCAAGCCTGCAAACAAGCGGTGCGCAGCCAATTCCACAAAAATCCGGAACGCTGGATTACCTCTCGGATTATGCATTCTGGGAATCGATGGAGTTCTCGGGCGGCTTTGTTGCTACCCCCGCAGCCTCTGCGTCGAAGGCTGTACGCAAGATCGCACCCGATGCCATTACCGCGCTGTTCCGTGTTGTCGAACTCCGGCAGTCGCATGCCACCACCGCTCCTGTGACCACAGTGCCCGCAGCTCCGGCTCCCTTGCCTGCCGCACCGATTGTTCCGGTTGCACCGGCGGCCGTTGCAGCTGCCACGCGCCAGCGCCAGGCCGATCCGGTCGTGGAAAGCGCTGCCGTTATGAATCCGGCGACTGATGTGCAAGAGGAAGTGACTTTTGCTCGCGCTGCGGCGGCACCATTGCCGCCGGAAGAAGTGGCCGTTGAAGAAAAGCCGTCACGGCTACAGGTAACGGTGCGCCAGGAGAAGCCCGCTATCGTGCCGACCCGCCTTACACCGCTTGCCGTACAGTCCTATGGCGAGATGTATGAGCGCCCGCCGCTGTCGTTGCTGCAGGAACCGGCGGAACGCGCGGAAGTGATCATTACGCAGGAAGCGCTGGAACAGAATGCCGGACTTCTTGAAAGCGTGCTTGAGGACTTCGGTATCCGTGGCGAGATCATTCATGTGCGCCCCGGACCGGTGGTGACGCTGTATGAATTCGAGCCGGCACCCGGCATCAAGTCCTCTCGCGTTATCGGCCTTGCCGATGATATTGCCCGTTCCATGTCGGCCTTGTCAGCCCGTGTGGCGGTGGTGCCCGGACGCAATGTCATCGGCATTGAACTGCCGAATGCGACGCGCGAGACCGTGTACTTCCGCGAAATGATCGCTTCGCCGGATTTCGAGAGCACCAAGCTTAAGCTGGCGCTCTGCCTTGGCAAGACCATTGGCGGTGAGCCGGTTATCGCTGAACTCGCCAAGATGCCGCATCTGCTGGTTGCCGGTACAACGGGTTCGGGCAAGTCGGTTGCGATCAACACCATGATCCTGTCGCTCCTCTACCGGCTGACGCCGGAAGAGTGCCGCCTGATCATGGTTGACCCCAAAATGCTCGAACTGTCGATCTATGACGGTATTCCGCACCTCCTTACCCCTGTTGTGACCGACCCGAAAAAGGCGGTCATGGCACTGAAGTGGGCGGTACGCGAAATGGAAGACCGTTACCGGAAGATGTCAAAGCTGGGCGTGCGCAATATCGACGGCTTCAATGCCCGCGCTGCCCTCGCCAAGGAAAAGGGCGAGACGGTGATGTGCACCGTCCAGACCGGCTTCGACAAGGGCACGGGCGAGCCCATTCATGAGCAGGAAGTCATGGATCTGACGCCGATGCCCTATATCGTCGTTATCGTCGACGAGATGGCCGACCTGATGATGGTGGCGGGCAAGGACATCGAAGGCGCCATTCAGCGCCTCGCCCAGATGGCCCGTGCTGCGGGTATCCATCTGATCATGGCCACGCAGCGTCCGTCGGTCGATGTCATCACCGGCACGATCAAGGCGAACTTCCCGACCCGTATTTCGTTCCAAGTGACCTCGAAGATCGACAGCCGCACGATTCTGGGCGAACAGGGTGCAGAGCAGTTGCTCGGTCAGGGCGATATGCTGCACATGGCGGGCGGCGGGCGGATTTCCCGCGTACATGGCCCGTTCGTCTCCGACGAGGAAGTCGAGCGCGTGGTCGCGCATCTGAAGGCGCAGGGTCGCCCGGATTATCTCGATACGGTGACTGCCGACGAGAGCGAAGAGGACGAACCGGAAGCGGAAACCGGCGGAGCGGTTTTCGATAAGGGAGCTGTTGCGGCGGAAGACGGCAATGAACTCTACGACCAGGCGGTCAAGGTGGTCATGCGCGACAAGAAGTGCTCCACGTCCTATATCCAGCGGCGCCTGCAGATCGGTTACAACAGAGCTGCATCGCTTGTGGAGCGTATGGAAAAGGAAGGGCTTGTCGGACCGTCCAATCATGTCGGCAAGCGGGAAATTCTCTCGCACAGCCGGGACAATGCGCCGTTCAGCGCTGCAGATAGCGTGGAATAACCTGTCCGAATAAAACGCACCTTGCGTCTGCACGTTTGCTATGTCATGACGCGCGTCCTTGATTTGGGCGCGCTGGGCCCATTCGACGGGCTTTGTCCCGATTTCTGACATTCATGGCATAAAGGAGCGCGGCAATGGCTCAGGCGCTGGGTTTCGACTTTGGCACAACCAATACGGTTTTGGCATTGGCGGATGGGACAAAGACACGCTCGCTATCCTTCACCAATGCGACCGGCACAGCCGATAGCATGCGCACGGCACTATCCTTCATGAAGGACCCTCTTGCCGGTGCGGCGGCATTGAAGGTTGAGGCCGGGCATGCGGCGATCCGGCAGTTCATCGATAACCCCGGCGAATGCCGCTTTCTGCAGTCGATCAAGACATTTGCCGCGAGTGCCCTCTTCCAGGGCACGCTTGTCTTTGCAAAGCGCCATTCGTTTGAAGACCTGATGGAAATTTTTGTGCGCCGGTTGCGGAGCTATGCCGGTAACGATTGGCCCACGGACGTCAAACGCATCGTGACCGGCCGGCCGGTGCATTTCGCCGGCGCCAATCCGGATCCCGCCCTGGCAACGGCGCGTTACAACGAGGCGCTCAACCGGTTCGGTTTTCCTGAAATCCACTATGTCTACGAGCCGGTGGCTGCGGCTTTCTATTTTGCCCAGAACCTCAAGGCCGATGCGACCGTTCTTGTGGCAGATTTTGGTGGAGGTACGACCGACTATTCGCTCATTCGTTTCGAGACGCACGGCGGAAAGCTCAGCGCAACGCCCATCGGCTATTCCGGTGTCGGCATTGCCGGTGATCATTTCGACTACCGGATGATCGACAGCATTGTTGCTCCGCAGATCGGCAAGGGAAGTTTCTTCAAAAGCTTCGACAAGACGCTCGAAGTCCCCTCCTCCTACTATGCCAATTTCGGCCGGTGGAACCAGTTGTCCATCTTCAAGACATCACGGGAGTTTGCCGAACTGAAGAAGCTGGTGCGGTCCAGTCTGGAGCCGGAAAAACTTGAGACGTTCGTCGATCTTGTCGACCACGATGAAGGTTATCCGCTGTATCAGGCCGTGTCGGCCACCAAGATGGCTCTATCGACCGCCGACGAGGCTGAGTTCAATTTCGAACCGCTCGGCCGCGGCAGCCGCAAGCTCATCAAGCGTAGTCAATTCGAGGGATGGATTGCCGGTGATCTCGCCCGCATCCAAGGCGCGCTTGACGATGTCCTTGAACGGACCAATACGGTGGCAGGTGAAATTGACAAAGTGTTCCTGACGGGCGGGACATCGTTTGTCCCAGCTGTGCGACGCATATTCACTGAACGTTTCGCGCAGGACCGGATCGAGACAGGCGGCGAACTGCTCTCGATCGCGCACGGGCTCGCGCTCATTGGCGAACGCGACGACATCCCGCAGTGGACTGCATAAATGCTGCCCGGCCCTAGCGGCCGGGTATCAGATATCAAATGTGCGCCATGCCGGCTTTAGATCCGCCCCTGGCGTGGGCTCGGCGGTGTTGCAGAAGGTCAGGGGCGTCTTGCGGTCTGCCCTCTGGTAAAATTCTGGATTTGTCGTGGAAGCGGTTATCGTCATGACATCTGGCCATTCGGATTCGTATCCAACGGCGGTCGTGGCAATCAGCGCGGCGCACAGCGCCAAACTCAACAGATAAATGCGTCCCAGATTTTGCGGTCCTTCGGTGCGTTCCCTTACATATTCCGGTTCACGCTCGACATTGCTTCTATGCATGATGACTCTCCGGATAGTTTAAATTGGATGCAGGCAGTACAGTTCGAAAGGCTGGGGGAGTTACCGCCGCAATCGGGGCAAGTTTTTGACCGATCCGGACACATCGGAATCACATCTTGTTGATGGAAATCATGCGGTGAATTTTAACGTCTCCGCACCGCGCTGGATGGGCACATGTTGCGAGGTTCAAGCTCAGAGATTGTGGGCCTTGCGTGCCATAAGGCATTCCGGATCGCCCGGCATGCAGGAGCGGCACACTTCGGGCCGCACATCGTAAATTCCGCAAGCGGTGGTCTTGCCGATTTCACCAGTCAACGCGGAGCAACGGACACCGACGCATCGCATGCCGCTTTCATCACTGGCAACATATTTGGCTGGAATAAGCGCAAGCTGCGCGTCGTCTTCCGTGGAAAATCGCGGCCACTGGGATGAGTAGCAGCAACAGGCGCCGCAGGATTGGCAATCAAAAATCTCGCCTGCCTCCATACGCCTTATTTGCCCTTGCGTTTGCGCGCCGGCGTCTTGGGAGCCGCATTGAAGAGATCACTGTCGCCTGATCCGGTTTCGGTATCTGAAGAAGGCGCAGCCGATTCAAGCTTTTCAGGCTTGGCAACTTTTGCTGGTGCAGGGCTTTCGGTAATTGCCGGGTCTTTGGCGGTAAACTTGATGGCCATTGTTCAATCCTCTCGTGTTCGCCCTGATGAGCGATACGGATTGCCAAGCAGACCGACAGCGCAGGAAGGGAGCCGTTGTTTACTCCGTATGCGGCACCGATACTAGGCTTGGGGGCCATTTATCTGGGGAAGCAGCATGAGACAATGGGATGATCAGGACACCACCAACTGCCTCTTGACCCTGACGACAGGTGCATCAACAGGGATGTCCTTCTTGCGGAAGGAGTCGACAATGGCGGTCATCGTCATTGTCCCGGCGGCGACCAGGTCGAAATTCTTCTCGAGCCGCATCCACTCGAACAGCAGCCCGGACATCGTGCTTTGCAAGGCGCGCGCCGCAATGTCCGGATGCCAGGCGGACGACAGCATGCCGCGCTTCCTGGCCAGTGTCGTCAAACGCAACAGCATGTGATGAACCTCGTCGTTGAGCGCACGCAGCCGCTCCAGGACCTGCGCCATTTCACCGACGTACTCACAACGCTGGGTGATGATGGTGAAAACCCGCTGTTTTCTCGGATCACCGGCAAAATTCTCAAGACAATAGATACCTGCATCCAGGGCAATATCGAGAGGGTTGGCGTTCTCGCAATAGATTGCCTTGGTAAGAAGATCGTCCTGTGGCAGTCGCACACGCTCGACAACTTCCTGATAGAGTTCGATCTTGTCCTTGAAGTGGAAGTAGATGGCGCCGCGCGTTACGCCGGCATGTTCGGCAATCTGGTTCAGGGTTGACCGATTGACACCATGTTCCAAGAAGACAGTCTCCGCGGAATCCAGAATGGCTTCCCGCGTTGCTCCTGCCTCGGCTTTGGTCCTGCGCATAATGCCTCCTTCGCTCGGGTTATCCCTCCGGGGATGCCGGGACATCGTCAGCGAGCTATCCGATGGCGGCCATTCGTACCGCTGGTTCGATAACCCAAACGTGATCGCGTCCGGTCGATTTTCCGACACAATATCACGCTTTCGTTTATTTACAATCACGGATGTATGTTTGTACATGCACCCAGATATTCCTCGGACAAGCGAACCCTCCCATGACTTTGCTCGGTACCCGTTTTCTCAGTCTCGTTTTTCTTGCAGGCGCGACGCTGGCACTCAATTTGCCGGCTAATGCCCAGCAAGCAGGCGGCAAGGCCACTCCCCCGCCACAAGTAACGGCGGTTGCCGTTCAGCCGGAGGAAGTGGACCTGTCGTACCAATATGCGGCGCGGATTACGGCTTACCGTGATGTGCAGGTGCGTGCCCGCGTTGGCGGCATTCTCCTGAAGCGGAATTTCATCGAAGGTTCGGAAGTCAAAGCCGGCGATCTGCTGTTTGAGATCGATCCGGCGCCTTACGAAGCGGATCTCGCCCGCGTCCAGGCCCAGCTGCAACAGGCTCAGGCTCAGTACGCCCAGTCCATACGGGATGCGGATCGGGCGCAGACACTGGTGGACCAGAAAGTGCAGAGCACAGCGGCACGCGATACGGCGGTATCGACACGGGATCTGAACGCCGCAGCGGTTGCGGCGGCAAAGGCGCAGGTCAGGACAGCAGAACTCAATCTGCAGTATACGAAAGTGACTGCGCCCATCAGCGGTGTGACAACACGCGAGCAGGTTTCGGAAGGTAGCCTGATTGGAACAGATGCGGCTTCCAGCCTGCTGACATCGATTACGCAGACCGATCCGGTCTATATCAACTTCTCCTTTACCGATACGGAAGCGGCGGAAATCCGCCGTCTGCTGGACGAACGCAAAGCCAAGGGGGTCGAAGCCAACAAGCTTGCGGTCAAACTCTCCTTTGGCGACGGCACGGTTTACAATCATCTCGGAACCATCGATTTCACCTCAAGCAGTCTTGATCTGGAAACGGGCACGCTGGGTGTGCGTGCCATCATCGACAATCCGGAGCGCCGTCTCCTTCCCGGCCAGTTCGTCCGCGCGACGGTGACGGGCGTGACGGTGAACGATACGATCGTCATTCCCGAAGCGGCCCTGATGCAGGGACCCAAAGGCCAGTTCGTCTATGTGGTGAACAATGAAGGCAAGGCGGAAGTCCGGCCGCTCAATCTTGGTCAGCAGGTCAACAAGGGCTGGATCGTGCTTTCCGGCCTCGCCGCGGGCGACCGTGTGGTCACGGAAGGCGTCATCAAGGTCAAACCGGGACAACTGGTTTCCGCGACTGACAGTGTGAAACAGGCGCTGGTGACCCAATGAACCGGTTCTTCATCGACCGGCCGGTTTTTGCGGCCGTCATTTCGATCATCATCGTTCTCGCCGGTATTGTCGCGATAAGGGTGCTCCCGATTGCCCAGTATCCGGAATTGACGCCGCCGCAGGTGGTGGTCAGCGCCAATTATCCGGGCGCCAGCGCCGAAACCATCGCCCAAACCGTGGCATCACCGCTGGAGCAGCAGATCAACGGCGTCGAAAACATGCTCTACATGCAGTCGACCAACTCGGCCAGCGGCCAGATGCAGCTGACGGTAACCTTTGCGCTGGGTACCAATGCTGACCAGGCGACGATCAACGTCAACAATCGCGTGCAGCGCGCGACATCGACCCTGCCACAGGACGTGACCCGGCAGGGTGTGACCGTCGCCAAGCGCTCCACATCCATTCTCGGCCTTGTCGCGATGTTTTCCGAGGGCGGCCAGTATGACCGCACCTATATCGGCAATTACGCGCTGCTGAACGTTGTCGACGATCTGAAGCGCATTCCGGGTGTCGGCGACGCGCAGGTTCTCGGCAATCCCAACTACTCCATGCGCATCTGGCTGCGCCCCGACAAGCTGGCACAATATAGTTTGACCCCGACGGATGTGGCAACGGCCATTCGCGAGCAGAATTCCCAGTTCGCCGCCGGCAAATTTGGTGATCAGCCTGATCCCCAGTCCAATGCGTTCACCTATTCCGCCACGACCATGGGTCGCCTGCCCGACGCCAAGGCGTTCGAAAACATCATCCTGCGTTCGTCGCCCAATGCCGCAACCCTGCGGCTGGGTGATGTGGCCCGGGTGGAACTCGGAGCGCAGAGCTATGCGGTGGACAGCAAGCTGAATGGAACGCCGGCTATCCCTATTGCGGTCTATCTACAGCCGGGCGCCAATGCGCTCAATACGATGGAAGCCGTGCGCAGCCGCATGGATGAGCTGAAAGCCGCCTTTCCCACGGGCATGGACTATTCGATCCCCTACAACACCACCAAATTCATCCAGGCGTCGATCGATGAAGTCGTGACCACCTTCATCGAGGCGATTATCCTCGTCGTGCTGGTGGTCTTCATCTTCCTGCAGAACTGGCGCGCCACGCTTATTCCGGTCATTGCCGTTCCAATCTCGATCATCGGCACATTTGCCGGCATGTATGTGCTTGGCTTCTCCATCAACCTGCTGACGCTGTTCGGTCTCGTGCTGGCGATCGGTATCGTGGTCGACGATGCGATTGTGGTGCTGGAAAACGTCGAACGTATCATGTCGACGGAAAAGCTGCCGCCGCGCGAGGCGGCGATCAAAGCGATGAGTGAGGTGACCGGACCCGTTGTTGCCATCGTGCTGGTCCTGTGTGCGGTGTTTGTGCCTGTTTCCTTCATGGGCGGGCTTGCAGGCGCCATGTACAAGCAGTTCGCGGTTACCATCGCCATGTCGGTGACCATCTCGGGCATTGTCGCATTGTCGCTGACGCCGGCGCTCTGCGGCCTGATCCTGAAGCCGGGTCATCATGAACCGGCCCTGCCCTTCCGTATCTTCAACCGGGCTTTTGACCGCGTGGCATCAGGCTACACCTCGGGCGTTCGCTTCCTGATCAAACGGGTTGCCATCGGCTTGACGCTGTTTGCCTTCCTGATCGGCGGCACGGCCTATATGTTCTACAAGATACCGGGCTCGCTTGTCCCTGATGAAGATCAGGGTGTTCTTCTCAGCGTTGCCGTGCTGCCGCCGGCGGCCTCGTTGACACGAACGAAAGCGGCCATGGAGCTGTCATCGCAGAATCTGGCGAAGCACCCTGCGGCCGAGAACGTCTTTGCCATCGCTGGCTTCGATCTCCTCTCCGGTGGGCAGAAATCCAATGCCGGCACCACCTTCCTCACCCTGAAGGACTGGAGCCAGCGCAAGACGCCGGAACTCGATTCCCGCAATATGGCGGGTCCGATCATGGGGATGAATGCGGGTATCAAGGACGCCATGGTGCTGGCATTCAATCCGCCGCCCATTCAGGGATTGAGTACGACGGGCGGTTTCGAGCTTTACGTACAGAACCGTACAGGGAGCGACGTGGCCAAGCTCACGGACGCCACAAATAAAATCGTCGAGGCCGCATCCAAGCGCCCCGAACTCACGAGCGTGAGAACGACCTTCGATCCGAATGTGCCACAGTACCAGCTTGACCTCGACCGCGACAAGGCCAAGGCGCTGAATGTCCCGATCAATTCTGTCTTCGATGCCATGCAGGCCTCTTTCGGCAGCCTCTACGTGAATGATTTCACGCTGTTTGGCCGCAACTATCAGGTCAACCTGCAGTCGGAAGCGGATTTCCGTCGTACGCCCGATGACCTGCGCCAGGTGTTTGTGCGGGCCAATTCCGGCAGTATGATTCCGCTCAGCGCCCTGGTGACCGTCAAGCGCATTGTTGGTCCGGATCAGCTCGAGCGGTTCAATGCCTTCAGCGCCGCCAAGGTGACCGGCAATCCGGCACCGGGTTACACATCGGGCGATGCCATCAAGGCCATGCAGCAAGTGGCCAAGGAGACGCTGCCCGAAGGCTTCCAGATAGCCTGGACTGGGTCCTCCTTCCAGGAACTGGCAACGAGCGGTACAGGCTCGCAGGCGATGATTTTCGGCATCATCATGGTGTTCCTGATCCTGGCGGCCCAGTATGAAAAATGGAGCCTGCCGCTGGCGGTTATCATGGCGGTGCCTTTCGCACTTTTCGGTGCCTTGGCCGCGACCATGCTGCGCGGATTGACCAATGACGTGTACTTCCAGATCGGCATGGTGACGCTGATCGGTCTTGCGGCAAAGAACGCCATCCTGATTGTCGAATTCGCCGTCCTGAAACGCCAGGAAGGCTATTCGGCGGCAGAAGCTGCCATCGAGGCTGCACGGCTGCGTTTCCGGCCGATTGTCATGACTTCCCTCGC
Source organism: uncultured Phyllobacterium sp. (assembly GCF_902479695.1). Classification (NCBI taxonomy): domain Bacteria; kingdom Pseudomonadati; phylum Pseudomonadota; class Alphaproteobacteria; order Hyphomicrobiales; family Phyllobacteriaceae; genus Phyllobacterium; species uncultured Phyllobacterium sp. The sequence goes on from NZ_CABSQF010000066.1 coordinate 13,751, forward strand.
GTTCATTCTGGGTGTTGTGCCGCTGGCCATCAGTTCAGGTGCCGGTTCGGCAAGCCGTCATGCGATCGGTACGGGTGTTATCGGTGGCATGCTGGCGGCGACCTTTATCGCGACATTCTTCATCCCGATGTTCTACCGGCTTATCGCCTGGAAGGACCCGGGCAAGAAGAAATCATCCCTGCCCGATACGCAACCGGCGCCGGCGCCAGCTGAGTAGCAGATGAAGCCCCCTCCCCGCTCTGGAACGAGGGGGCTTTCTTTTCCGGTTAAGATTTTGCTTGTGATGTTTGCTTGTGCCGAGACTTTTGCACGCGAAGATAGAACGCGGTCGTAAAACCTGCAAAGACCAAGCAGAGCCCGCTTGTGATCAACACCCCGCCCCACAAGGAGAAGAAATCATTGATCTCGGCGGATTGCGGTTCATCGGGATCATAGAAGACGGTAACGATTTCGTTGCGTGCAAAGGACGGTGGATAGGAAGCACTTGTCGACTTGAATTCGATTTTGGTGCCATCCGCTGTCATGAATTCGACCATGGGCCGAGAAAGAGCAGGTCCCCCGTTTCCGGACGACTCCATCAGCATTTCAACGACGCGCCCCTGAGCCCGTTGCGCATGAACGATGAAACGGTGTGCGTGTATTGCCAAATAACCTGAAATTCCGAAGAGAATCAGCGTCACGGCGAGAAAGACAGGTTTGGCGATTGTTGAGCCACGCATGGGCAAAGTTTTTAATGATCTTGGCGTATAGATCAAGTCTGCGCTGAACGCTAAGGGGGCGGCTGGCGATACGTGGGAGGAAGCGATGGCCGTTCGACGCATAGTGCCAAATCTCAAGGCATCCGATCCTGAACATGCGAGGAAATTTTATCAGGAATTGCTCGATCTCGAAGTGGTCATGGATCACGGGTGGATACTGACATTCGCCTCTGATGTGACCTCCAGGCCGGAAGTAAGTGTGGCAAGCGAAGGCGGTTCAGGCACCCCCCTCCCCTCCCTTTCCATCGAGGTCGATGATGTCGACATCATCTATCAGCGGGCAAAAGCAGCCGGACTGGAGATTCCATACGATATAACCAATGAGCCATGGGGGGTGCGCCGCTTTTATGTCTGCGATCCCTTCGGAAATATCGTCAATATTCTCTCACACGGCTGAACCTATATTTCGGTTAACCATTTAACTATATGATTTTAAACCAAGATAGTTCTTATACGGTCATGTCCGCGGGGTTACTTTCCACTAGAAAGTCGATGAAAGCGCGAATGCGGGCAGCCATATGCTCATGTCCGGCGAAGACGGCATGGATAAACTCCATGTCTTCCGGATTATAATCATCGAGAACCGGTACGAGTGTACCAGCATCAAGATCCTTCTGCACGTGAAACTGGCCAATGCGCGCCAGTCCCAGTCCCGCAATCGCCAGCTGGCGCACGCTCGATCCGTTATTGGCCTTGAAGTTGCCTTTCACAGCGATGGGGCGAATGCGCTCCTCCCCCGGGTAGCGGAACGCCCACTCATCCATGCTGCGGCGAAAGTTGAACGTCAGGCAATTGTGCTGTGCCAGCTCGTCGGGGCTCTGCGGAACACCGTGCTTGGCCAGATAGTCAGGCGCAGCCACGACCACGCGGCGGCTCTCGCCCAGTTTGCGCGCCTTCAAACCCGAATCGCGCATTGGGCCGGTGCGGATGGCCACATCGGCGCGCTCTTCAATGATGTCGATGACACCATCCGAGAGTGACAGGTCCAGCTCGACATCGGGATAACGCGCCAGGAAAGCCGGCACCAGGGGAACGATGCAGCGCGTCCCGAAACCCACCGACGAGTTGACGCGTAACAGACCGCGCGGAAGGGCAGCGCCGCCCGAGGTCATCAGACGTTCCGTCTCCTCGATTTCGGCAATGATACGCACCGCGCGCTGATGATAGGCCTCGCCTTCCGGCGTCAGCTGTAGTGCCCGCGTCGAGCGAACAAGCAGGCGCGTGCCGAGACGCTCTTCGATCCGGGTGATGAGCTTGCTGATGGCAGAGGGCGACAGACCAAGCCGTTCGGCCGCGGCGGTAAAACTGCCGCGCTCAACGGCTTCCACGAAAACCTCCATCTCGCCTGCGCGATTGTTCACGGCAAACACCTCGGCCATTCATATGAATTCATTTCACAGACCATAGTTCATTTTACTGCATTATAACAGCAATGGGTTTGCGCCATATGTCAGTCAGTAACCGTGGAATAATACAGGAGAACATAATGCATCCCGTTTCAGCCAATGGTGCCTCGATACCCGCTCTGGGTTTTGGCACGTTCCGTATGCCCGGGGCCGATGTCCTGCGCATGGTGCCGCATGCGCTCAGACTGGGTTTCCGCCACATCGATACTGCGCAGATCTATGGGAACGAAGCCGAGGTCGGCGAAGGTCTTCTCAGTTCGGGTGTTGCACGTCGTGACGTATTTCTGACAACCAAGGTCTGGGTTGACAATTATCGGCGTGATGCCTTTGTCGCCTCGGTCGAAGAGAGTCTGAAAAAACTGAAAACCGATTATGTAGACCTTCTGCTGCTGCATTGGCCCAACAATACAGTACCGCTTGCCGAACAGATCGGTGCTCTGAACGAAGTGAAGGCGGAGGGCAAAGTACGCCATATCGGGGTGAGCAACTTCAATATGGCGCTGATGGCCGAAGCAATGGCGCTAAGTGATGCGCCGCTGGTGACCAATCAGGTGGAGTATCATCCCTATCTTGACCAAAAGCCCATCATCGATGCGGCGCGAAAGGCTGGCCTGTCGGTGACCGGCTATTACGCGATGGCAGATGGCGCTGTCTTTGCCGATTCCGTGCTCAAGGATATCGCTGCGCGCGAAGGAAAAGCCGTTGCCCAGATTGTGCTGCGCTGGATGGTGCAGCAGAGTGGGGTGATTGCTTTGTCGAAGACCGTGAGCGAGGCACGTGCGATCGAAAATTTCGCCGTTTTCGACTTTGCTCTCAGTGATGCGGATATGGCGGCCATCCATGGGCTTGCGCACACGGATGGCCGTATCGTCAGCCCGAGCGGCCTGGCTCCGGTGTGGGATAAAATTGCGTAAGCAAGGCCGCATGCAAGAAAGCTGCCTGCGATGCGATGAAACTGCAATTCACCTCCATTGTCTTTGCAAGGGAGTTGAATTGCCGGATACCTGTTATGGTACAACGAAAGGTGATTCCATTTCATTTGCCGATGACCACGCAATGTTGTGATTGTTTGGCGTTGTACGCGTACAACTCATCGGCAACGATGGCCATCTGCCAGTGCGGGATTCGCGGGCAAGCATTCCTGGAATTGGTTGTACGCGTACAACTGCGGTGGCTTTCTGGGGCGTCAGCCCACTTAACTGTTGGTTAACCTAAAACAGTTTGCCACAAAAAGAGAATCTCTCCATATTGTAATCAGCGCATATTTTTAAAGTTTGGACCAAAATGCGCGGATGAGAGGTTGAGATGCTTGATCAGAACCCGGCAGATGTGCCCGCAACGACGTTGCGGTCGTTGATCGCATCTGACGCTGAAGATTTGGCGCGGCAGCTGCAAGCTCATCAATCGCGCATTTTCCCGCCCACGGCGCAGAAGACAATCCGTCTTTTCACGCCGGCCGAGGCTGCAGACTTCATCGGCATTCATGAGGGGTATTTGCGCCAGATCGTGGCGGATGGTCATGGCCCTGCGCCGCAACCCAATGGTCGCAGGCTCTATTCCGTCAATGACCTGGAAGAACTGCGCCGTCTGCTCGATGCCAACGGCAAGAGTGCTGCCAAATATGTGCGGCATCGCCGGGACGGTGAAAAGCTGCAGATCATTTCGATCATGAACTTCAAGGGCGGAAGCGCCAAGACGACGACATCCGCACATTTGGCGCAGTATCTGGCGCTGCGGGGATATCGCGTGCTTGCCATCGACCTCGATCCGCAGGCTTCGCTTTCCGCCATGTTCGGGCACCAGCCGGAACTGGATGTGGATCAGAACGAGACGTTGTACGGTGCCATCCGCTACGGCACCGACCGCAGGCATATCACCGAAATCGTTCGCGCAACCTATACGCCGAACCTGCACATCATTCCGGGCAATCTGGAATTGATGGAATTCGAGCATGAAACGCCGAAAGTTCTGGCGGACAAGCGCCCCGATACGATGTTTTTCTCGCGGATCGGTGAATGTCTTGCCGATATCGAATCCGCCTATGACGTGGTCATCCTCGATTGCCCGCCGCAGCTGGGCTTCCTGTCGCTGTCGGCCCTTTGTGCGGCAACCGCCATCCTGATCACGGTTCATCCGCAGATGCTGGATGTGATGTCGATGTCGCAGTTCCTGCACATGACCAGCGATCTGCTTGCCGTAGTGGAGAATGCCGGCGGCAAGACCGACTATGACTGGATGCGCTATCTGGTGACGCGTTTTGAACCGAATGATGGCCCGCAGAACCAGATGGCGGGCTTCATGCGTTCGATTTTCGGCAATCGCGTTCTTGAGAATGAAATGCTGAAATCCACGGCGATTTCCGATGCCGGCCTGACCAAGCAGACGCTCTACGAAGTGGACCGTTCGCTGTTCACGCGCGGCACCTACGATCGCGCACTGGAAAGCCTGACATTGGTCAATGGTGAAATCGAAGAACTGCTCCGTAGAACGTGGGGAAGGAAGTAACCCATGGCGCGCAAGAACCTGTTTGAAATGACGCCGGATACCGCTGAACCGGAAGCTGCGGCACCTGTCAGGACGACGCTCGGTCGGCCTTTGCTGGGCCTTGATCGTCCATTGCGTCCGGCGAGCCCCGTTGGCGCAATCTCCCAGTCCCTTGATGGTATATCCGCCAAGGCGCAGCGTGCGGAAGAAATTGAAAAGCGCCTTGCCGAGGGACAGGCGATCATCGAGCTTGATCCTTCGCTGGTTGATGCCTCGTTCGTTGTTGATCGTCTCGGCGTTGATGCTGAGGATCAATCCGGTCTGGTCGACCAGATTCGTGAACACGGCCAGCAGGTCCCGATCCTGGTGCGCCCGCATCCTGATAGGGCAGGGCGGTTTCAGGTTGCCTATGGTCACAGGCGTCTGGCCGCCATCAAGGAGATCGGCGGGACGGTCAAAGCCGTTGTACGCGATCTCACGGACGAGCAACTGATCGTCTCGCAGGGCCAGGAAAACAACGCCCGCACGGATTTGTCGTTCATTGAACGGTGCTATTTTGCGGCAAAGCTGGAAACCAAGGGGTTTGGCCGCGAGACGATCATGTCGTCGCTTGGCGTGGATAAAGCGGCACTGTCACGGATGATTGCCCTGGTAAGGCGCGTGCCATCGCCATTGATCGAAGCGATCGGCCCGGCTCCGTCTTTTGGGCGGCAACGGTGGGCAGAAATCGCTGATATGGTCGAGGACAGGGCCAAGCGTATGCGGGCCCTCAAGCACGTTGAAGATGCAGATTTTCTCGCAGCCAGGAGCGATGCCCGCTTTCAGATTGTCTTTGATCTCCTCAAGATCAGCAAAGACAAGCCGCGTGTGACGGCCTGGACTGCGCCTGACGGAACATCTCCGGCGAAGATCAAGGAGACCGATACGGCGCTTAATATAGCTTTCGACAAACGGAGTGGCGCGCAGTTCGGCGCTTTTGTCGAGCGCAAGCTGCTGACTTTGTTTGAAGAATTCCGCAAGGAAACAGGAGACTAGACACCGCAAAAGAAAAAAGCTCCCGAACGTTGCCGTCGCGGAAGCCCTTCTCACAGTGTGGTAACTTGAGAATCGCATTTCCGGGAATCAGTGTCAAGACTTTTTGGCGTCGTTTGGGCGGATGGATTTCTTTTGCCTATTGAAAGGTAGAAGACGATGCAGTCGGGGAATGCATTCACGACGCCCTTCGGGCG
>NZ_CABSQF010000067.1:0-18499 GCF_902479695.1 uncultured Phyllobacterium sp.
CGGACGATCTGAAGGGCCGGGCCGAACCGATGAGCGAATCCAGCCTGAAGGGCCATATCAAGGGCGTTCAGGAGGATGCGGAAGGATCGGGTTCGATTGCCTATGTCCCGCCGGATCCGAAGGATGATCTGCAGCTGATCGAAGCCCTGAAGCTGCTGCGCGGCGAACAGGCCAATGCCGCATTCCCGGCAGACCCGACGAAAGGCTTTTCCAAGTAACCGGAAAGCCGGAGACCATCATGAAAGGGACGGGCCCGTCCGGTCTGTCCCTTTCGGTTGCCGGCCATTCTGCAACCATCACGATTTCTCATTCTCATCAGGCACAATGGATCTTTCCAATATTATCGAAGCCACGATTTCCTTCACGCGGGAGCACGAAAAATGGGCGCCGGTCATCGTCTTTGCGCTCGGCTTGGTTGAATCCCTGGCCTTGCTCTCCCTGCTTGTTCCCTCCACGATCATCCTTCTGGGCATCGGCGGCCTGTTCGGGGCGAGCGGGCTTCCCTTCTGGCCGCTGCTTGTTTCCGGCGGCATCGGCGCATGCGTGGGCTATACGCTTTCCTATTGGGTAGGGCGGCACTTTCACGAACCCATCTTGAGAAACTGGCCATTTTCCCGTTATCCGGCCATGGTCGAGCGGTCCGAGCGCTTTTTCGAGCGATATGGTGTCTTCAGTGTTTTTCTCGGCCATTTCTTCGGTCCGGTTCGCGCTGTCATTCCGGTTGTCGCCGGGGTGGCCGGCATGACGGAATTCCGGTTCCAGCTGGCCAATATTCCGTCGGGTTTCCTGTGGGCGTTTCTCGTCATCGCTCCGGGCTATTTCTCCACCCAGTCCGACCAGATGAAACCATTCTGGGACTCAGTCAAAAGCCTGGCCGGAAGCTGAGTCTGCGCAGACATCAGCATCGGCGGTTCGTTTTCTGCGCTTTCATATCAAGGCAAGGTCACGGGGCTGCACGGCGGCAAAGACGCGGTGCAGTCCGGTCTGGTCCAGGCCATACATGCGCTGGAACAGTCCGCCGAGCAGGGAGCGGTAATCGGTCAGAACGGGATAGTCGCGGTTCTGGAAAAGATGGGCCTGGTCGACCGCGATTTGCTCACCGGCGATGCGGCCGCCCTTGATGCCGCCGCCCAGAACCCAGTAGACGCTGCCATGGCCGTGATCCGTGCCGCGATTGCCGTTCTCGCGAAACGTGCGGCCGAATTCGGAGAGGACCACCACGACGGTGTCCTGCCATTGCGGGCCGATCTCTTCGGCGAACCCGGCAATTCCCCGGCCGAGCTCGCTCAGCCTGTCGGCGAGATAGCCGTTCGCCGCCCCCTGGTTGACATGGGTGTCCCAGCCGCCGACATCGACGAAACCCAGGTTGAACTGCTCGCGCATGAGACGGCCGATCCGGCGTGCGGACAGCTCGAACCCCTTGGCGGAGACGGCGCCGCGGCTGGCTTCCATCATGTGATCGGTGATCGCATGGTAGACATCATCGCGGACGCGAAAGCCTTCCCGTACGGACCCCTCCAATGATTTCCCGTCATACATGGCGCTGATGAGACTCGCCTGGCGGCTGTCGATGCCCGGCTTGCCCACGCTGTTGATGGCGATGTTGGGGACCGGCTCTCCGCCCTGGAACGTGAGCGGCATCTGGTCGGTGAAGGAGATCGGCCGCACGCGTGTCAGGGCGCCGGCGAGGCGCGCCATGAAGCCGGACCGATAATCCCGCGTGCCGTTGACGTCCTGTCCGAGCTCGATGGTGTCCTGGGTTTCAAAGTGGCTGCGGGTGAGATCGTCCGTACCGGCGAATGGAATGAAGGCGGCCTGCCCTTTCTGATAGAAGGGGAGGATCGTGTCCTTCAGGGCCGGATGCAGGCCCCAATTGACGTCGAGGGAAAGCGCCGAGGCGGCATTGGCCGCGTCCGGACGGGCGATGGCGAGGTTCGGCCGCGATGCATAGTAGAAATCACTGCTGACCGGGATCACCACATTGGCGGCATCATAGGCGCCGCGCAGGAACACCACGAGCAGGCGCGCGTCGGTTTTGGGCGCTGCCCACACACGCCCGGCAACCGTCAAGGAGGTCAGGGCTGCCAGTCCACCAATGAGATCACGGCGATTGATATGCATGATCGTCTCCTCGTCGGGTTGCTGTTACTGCATGAATTCGGGTGAGGACAGGAACAGCGTGTTCCAGTCCTGTGGTGAAATCGCCTTGTCCAGGGCGGTCTGCGTGGGCGCTGAAAGCTTCAGATGCAGGCTTGAGAAATACAGCCCGTTCTCGATGAGCGGGAATGCCGGCTGATCCACCGCATCGGGCGTTGCCGCCTTGAAAAGCCCGGCGGAATTGGACCCGATCTGGTGGGCAATCTCAAAGCGCGTCATCATCGCCCCCGATCCGTTCCACGCCGTCGACATCATGGAATAACCATCGGGGGTCTGGTGGTTATAGAGGCCTTCCGCCAGGCGGTTCAGCCAGTTCTGGACGGGCGCGCTGTTGACGATGACTTTCGTGTCATAGGCAAGACGGATGGCGGAAAGAACATACCGGACAGGATCCTTGAAATGTCCGCCAAGCGAGGCTGTGAATTCGGGGGAATGGAACAGCGTGTCGAGGACGCTGGCGATATTGCCATCCGTCCGCATGAAGGTCTGCGCCATCCGGTCAACAAGGGCTGGCGGCGGGACATCGGCGACAAAATAGGTGGCAAGCTGCCGGGATACATGCTGGGCCGTTGCCGGTTGTTTGCATAGGATATCGAGCGCTTCTTCAACTTCGGCAAAGCCGCGCCCTTTAATCGTTCGCCCCAGGAAAACCTTGTCGCCGAAATCATGGCGTGCCGGATTGAATTCAAACAAACCATCGCGCACGAGCAGCGGCTGGAGGTCCGGTTTCAGCTTGGGATTGTCCGGTTTGATATCGATCCCGACACCGGTGAGGATGCGCGCCAGTTCCTCGACATCCTTCTGCGTATAGCCGGAGCCGACGCCCATGGTGTGCAGCTCCATGATCTCCCGGGCGTAATTTTCGTTGATGTGGCCAACGGCGTTGTCGGCATTGTCGAGGTAGCGGATCATGGCGGGGTGACGCAGCGTCGCCTCCAACAGATCGTGAAAACGGCCGAGCGCGTGCGCGCGGATGGCTTTGTTCTCGTAGTCGCCGACAAGGATGCGCAGATTGGCCTTGTATTGATGCACGTTGAAATGATTGAACCAGAACCACGTCATCCGTTCGCGCAGCTGATCCGGTGAATAGAGCGCCCGCAACAGGCTGGCGGTTGCAGCCTGCCGGGCCATGTCGCTCATGCCATCCTGAAAAGCCTTTTGCGCAATGGCTTTCTGGTCGGGATCGGCCGTCTGGTTGGCGGTGCGCCCCTGCGCGTCGAAGTCCGTGGCAAGATCGAAGGCGGATTTCTGGCTGACCGGCAAGGCCTCGATCTGTGCCTGGACCGCTGCCGGTAGCGCGTCGGACGCGGGATGGAGTTGCGTTTGCAGCCATTTTTCCCGGCCAAGCGTGTGATAGGCCGCCATCGTCGATGGATTGACACCCCACGTTATTGCATCGACCAGCGCAAGATCGCGCACGATCTGCGCCGCAGGGTTGTCAGCGGCCGGCGCTGCCGCCGCATGGAGCGGGCTGAACAGGATCAGCCCGCAGATTGAAAATCTTGCTATTCGACCCCTGTGCATGCTCTCACTCCGCCGAATAAAGGTTGGGTGCATCGCAACGGCGTTTCCCATTGCAGATGCCGTTTCTCATTTGGGGCAGGCGGGCTGATCCTGGCCGCCGCACTCTTTCTTCATGCCGGGCTTTTGCGGCGCATGTGGCTGGGGCCTTCCGGCTGGCGGCCTTGCCTCGACCTGCCGTCGCGGCTGCACTTGCACTGGCGTATGGGCTTGCGGCACCGCACCGGACGGCCTGCTCACCTGCGCATTGACCCGTGCCTGGTTCTGCGGCTGAGCCCTTTGAACCGGCGGGCGGGGAGCGGCCTGATTGTGCGGACGCGGGCTGGCATTCAGTTTCGCAACCGCCGGTGGAACGGTCCGGGGTTGAGGATTGGGCGCAGCCTTGTGCCTGGCCTGTGCGGCAATAGTGGGCTGGCGGTTGACAATAGCCGGCAAGGCATTTTTCCCGGCTTTGTTCTGGCCGGTCGACACCGCAGCTTTCCCGGGGGCAAGCGGTGCGGCACTGCCTGGGGCGGCCGGGAGGGCGTGCCCCGGCAATGGCGGCTTGACCGCTGCGGCGTTGGCTTTTCCGGGTGTTTTCGTCACAGCCTGTGGGGCAGGTGTCTGCACCGGTGCCGGGTTTTGCAGCGCGGGTTTGCCGTTGATGAGGGGCAGGCGGCTGCCGTTGGTTCCGGGGAGCGAATGGTTGTCCTGCGGTTTGATGGCCGCAGGTACCGGGCCCGGCACGGCGGGTTTGGTGGGGACGACGGGATTTTGATTTGGCATGACTGCCACCTTCTTCTGCACCGATGGCGGCAGGGCAACGTGCAGGGCGGCCGCTGCGGCTCCCACCGCAACAGCGGCGCCGGCCACTTTCGCGCCGGTGCTCAGGCCAGGGCTGGGGGCAGCCGCCGGTTCCTGCACGATCGTCGTGGTGTTGTTGATCACCGTGTCATGAATATTGTTGAAGATGACATTGTTTTCAGGCGGTGCAATGTCACGCGCCGGGCGGACCCACTCGGCCACGGGCACGAACGCAGGCACCGGCAGAACATAGAGATCGACAGGTGGGGGCGGGGGGGCCAGCACGATGAAATCGGGTGGTGGTGGCGGCAGGAAGATCACCGGCGGCGGTGGTGGCGGCGCAAAATCGAATTCGGGATCATCGAAATACAGGACCGGGCGGTCGACATAGATGATTTCCGTTTCAGGTGGCGGCGGCACGTCGTAAGCAATCACCGTGAAGGATGCGGGCGGCTCCAGCGCGGCTTCAAAATGGTCAAGCCTCCGGCGGGCATCCCAGCCGTGCGGACCATGCGGATAGCGGCGCAGATATGACCAATAGGCTTCCGGCGTGTCGGCGACCCAGGTTTGGCGCCATGTGATCGCCTCACGCCGGGCAGCGACAATGGCCCGCACACGCTTGGCCATCGGGTCGCTGGGGTAAGCGGCAAGAAAATCCTCGTACCCGCGCAGCGTATCGCGATCGAGCGCGGCGAGATAGGCATCGCGGGCGTCGAAATCGCGAATGGCCTTGGCCCGCATTGCACCGCCCTGCAGCGCGGATACTTGCTGTGCCGGCGCATCGGGGCCTTTATCGAAGAAAAGGAACGGCGTACGGAATTTCGAGGCATTCCAGGGCAGTTCCCCGCCCTTGGTCGCATCGCTCACCCGCAGGCGCGTGCGATCGAAGACGTCATCAAGCCCCAGCCCGCCGACACGGATCATCTCGGCAAGGGCGTGCGCATAGGCGCCGTAAGGCCCGGGCTCTGGCGGAGCGACGGTTCCGGGCGCTGCATTGAAGCCGATCAGGACATTGGGATCGGGATCGACAATGGCCAATCCCCCTGCCAGCGGCTGATCCGATCGGACGAATGGGTTGGTTCGGGCCGCGTCGAGCACCATGATGGTGCCCTTGTTCTGCAGTGCGGCGAGCGATTTGGTGAAATCGGAGACCCGTATGGCTTCGACGGGAACATCGGTTGCGCGCGTCATTTTCGCATCGACACCGGCAAAATAGTTTTCGCCTTCATACTGCAGGCCATACCCGGCGAGATATACGAAGACGACGGTGTCGGGCCCGGAGGCCGTTGCCTTGTCGAGAAAATCCCGGAAGGTATGGCGCAACGAATCCTGATCGAGATCCCTCGCTCCGACCACATCAAATCCTGCGGCCTGCAATGTTTGTGCAATCAGCCCGGCATCGTTGGCGGGTGTCGGTAGAGGACCGGTTTGATAGGCCGAATTGCCGATGACGAGAGCGATTCTCTTCTCTAATGGCGCCTGGGCTTGGGCCAGGCCGGGAATGGATAGGGAGCCGAGTAACAGAAATACAGCAAGACATGTCCGGATTATTCGCATCTCGATCACCTCATTGCAAAGCACGCACGTGCAGCAGGATTATGGTGTGCTTTGAAAGCGGCACGCAAAAATCGTGCTCCATGATTCCGGCAAAATCGTGGGATCGGCGCTTTAAATCTGCTTTGATCAAAGCTTTCAAAATTGCTGAGTATAATCAATGTGGCATGGTTGATGGGACGTCCTGCACCGGGAATTGCCGCGGCGGAATACGCAATAAAACACCGGTCTGTTGCCAGACCGGTGCCTTTGATCGTTGAAAAAGATATTGGTCATTGGAAAAGAGTGCATCTGAAGACCAAAGCCCTCGAAAGATACTCTAGCCATTTAAATCGATTTGAGAATTGGTAGTTCCACCTAGAGAGCGGAGCCACCGATGGGATTGCGGCTCAGGCAAATTGCTCTGCCTTTCCTTGCCACCGGAGCGGTGGCGGCTTGCTGATTGCATTTCTGATCACCTGTTTCACATGGACTTGGCTGGCATAGACTCATAAAGTCGGTTGCAGAGCCATTCAGATGGGGAGCAGTGTTGGCTATCGACCGCGTTGCACGCAAACTGGTTGCCATTCTGGCAATCGATATGGTCAGTTATTCGCGCCATATGGAAACTGACGAGGCCGCCACGATAGCGCGCATGCGCGTTCATCGTCAGCAGTTGATCGATCCGGTTCTGCGGGAACACAATGGACGCATCGTCAAGACGACGGGCGACGGTCTGCTTGTCGAATTCGGCAGCGTTGTCGACGCGGTCGAAAGTGCGGTTCTGATCCAGCGCGGCGTGGCGGACGCCGAAGCGGACATGCCGCGGGAACACCGCATTCAATATCGTGCAGGCATCAACATAGGCGATATCGTCATTGACGGTGATGATATCTTTGGCGACGGCGTCAATATCGCCGCAAGGATGGAAGCCTTGGCTGAACCGGGTGGTATCTCGATCACCGCGAATGTGTTTGAGCAGGTCGCGGGCAAAGTGGCCTTCACCTTTGAAGATCTTGGCGAACGGCAGGTCAAGAACATCAGGAAGCGCATACGCGTCTACCGGGTTGTGCTGGAGATCATGGCGGGTGCCAAACGCCCCCGATCCGATGCGCCATCGGCCGACGGTGTCGCCAAGCCGGCCATCGCCGTCCTGCCGTTCCAGGATATGAGTGCCGACAAGGACCAGGAGTATTTTGCCGACGGTATCGCCGAAGACATCATTACGGGGCTGGCGCGCAACCAGGCATTCTTTGTCATCGCCCGCAATTCATCCTTTACATACAGAGGCGGTGCCGTTGACATAAAGCAGGTCGCCGGGGAACTCGGCGTGCGCTATGTGCTGGAAGGCAGCGTGCGGCGCAGCGGTCCCCGGGTGCGGATCACCGCGCAGCTGATCGATGCGGCGACCGGCAATCATATCTGGGCCGAGCAGTTCGACCGGCAGATGGATGACATCTTCGCTGTCCAGGACGACATCACGGCGAGCATTGTTGGCGTGGTGACGCCCGAACTCATCGGCGCGGAGATGAAGCGGGCTCGCCGGAAAGACCCCGCCAACCTCAGCGCGTGGGATTATGTCATGCGAGCGAACTGGCATGCCTGGCGCTGGACAAGGGAAGACAGCGCGGCAGCCAAGGATTTTGCCCTGAAGGCAATAGCCCTTGATCCGAACCTGGCGCGGGCACGGGTGGTGCATGCCATGTGCGATATCATCGATGTGCTGTATGCTTGGAGCCCCAATCCGCCGCAGGCCATGAACGAAGCCCACGAGATGGCGCGCGTCGCGGTTGAACTGGATGAGCGGGATGCCGAAGCGCATACGATCCTCGGTTCAGTCGCCCTGTTCATGCGGCGGTTCGACGATGCCCGGCGGTGCCTGGAAACGGCCATCGATATCAATCCCAATCTGGCGTTCGCACGCATGTGGGGCGGCGGATATTATGCGCTGGCGGGTGAAAGCGGCAATGCACGCGAAACCCTGAAGATGGCCATACGGCTCAGCCCGCGCGACCCGGCCAATTACTGGACCTTCGCATTTTTCGGCATGGCCGAGTTTGCCGACGGGCATTACGACGCTGCGGCGGAATGGGCGCGCAAGGCCCTGCATCTCAATCCCAATTTTCCGACCGGTCATAGGGTTCTTCTGGCGGCACTCGGCGAGATGGGTGATGCAGACGCGACGCGTGCCGCGCTTGACCGCCTTCTCCAGGTCGCCCCGGGGACCAGCATTGCGACGACGCGTGCCGGAGTCCCCTGGCGAAACCCCGAGCATTTGCAGCGCTATCTCGATGCGCTGCGCAAGGCAGGGCTGCCGGAGTGATGCGGCAGCCCTGGCATTGCCGTCAGGACGACAGTGCCTCCTGCATCTCGGTTTGTGTCGGCGGCTTGCGGCCGGCCTCGCGTGAAACCGGGATCAGCCAGGTCGTGGCAAAGGTGAGGATGGCAACGGTGAACACCCCCCAGAAACTCCAGTGCAGGGCGGAGTGAAACACCAGGCGGATGGCGGGGTTCGTCGCCAGGCTGGACAGGCCCGATGGCTGGTTGATCACCTCGTGCAGTTTGTTGGCGAGATCGCCGCTGCCGAAATGCGCAATCCCGATATTGAGTATGGCGCCGAGGGTTGTCGCGCCGAGGGTGTTGCCGAGGCTACGCGAGAAGATGATCGATGCCGTGGCACTGCCGCGCATCGACCATTCGACACTTTCCTGTACCAGAACGACGCTGGTGACGCTGATCAGTCCCATGCCGAAACCCATGAGGAAGGAACCGACGCCGGCCGAGACAGGGCTGCTTTCGGGCGTGAGGAAGAGCAGAAACGACGCGCCGATCGGAAACATCAGGCTGCCGGCGCGCAGGGTCCTGCGGATTCCAAACGCGCGAAACAGCCGGATGGACAGCATGACGGCGAGCGGCCAGCCGACGATGAGCATGGTCAGCGTGAAGCCGGCAACCAGCGGCGAGCGCCCCAGCACGCCCTGCACGTAGATCGGCAGTACGGTGGTCAGCCCGATCAGCGCCATGCCGGCGAGAAGCGTCGCTATGTTGCTGGTGGCGACAAGCCGGCGGCTCCACAGCGCAAGCGAAATGATGGGCTCCGGCGCCCGGCGCTCCTGCATGAAGAACAGGATGGCAGTCACGATGAACACGGCAGCCAGCGCGGCGAGGATCGACAGATCGGCGTCCGTTTCGGTCAGGATGACCATCAGCGAGACGATGGCAATCGAAAACAGGACGGTGCCGAGATAGTCGATGCGGGCTTTGCGCGGCTCGATTTTTTCATGCAGGAACAGCGTAAAGCCGATGATCGTCAGCAGGCCGATCGGCAGGTTGATCCAGAAAATCCACGCCCAGGAAAAATGATCGACGATCAGGCCGCCGGCGAGGGGGCCGGTTACGGCGGAAATCGCCCAGACGCTGGCCAGAATGCCCTGCACCTTGGCGCGTTCCTCAAGCCTGTAGAGATCGCCGACGATGGTCATCGTCACGGGCTGGATGGCTCCGGCGCCCAGCCCCTGCAGCAGGCGGAATGCGATCAATGACGTCATCGACCAGGCAAAACCGGCCAATGCCGAGCCGGCAAGGAAAATCACAATGCCACCGATGAGCATGGGTTTGCGGCCGAAAATATCGGACAGCTTGCCGTAGATCACCGTTGTCGTCGACTGTGCCAGCAGGAAAGCCGAGAAGACCCAGCTGTAATAGGTGAAACCGCCGAGTTGACCGACAATGCGCGGCATTGCCGTGGCAACGATGGTGGCTTCAATGGCGACCATGAATGTTGCCAGCATGATGGAGGCAACAATCAACGGACGTTTTGAACGTTCAACCGATTGAGACATGTGTTGTTCTGGCTTTCCACTCGCCGGGATAGTGGTTGACGGGTCACGGAAGACCTCAGGCGAGCTGTATATGTGCGGGATCGGGATCGGGTTGGCGGCAAGGGGCTCAAAATCGCGGCTTGCACGCCATACTTCAACGCCTCGAAGCGCCGGTTGTCAATCTCCCCGATGCACACTCCTGACATCCCGGCACGTGATTCAATCTTGCACTCGCCGGAAAATTGAAGTCCTCTCGGGCCCTGTTTTGAATCAGGATTCGCCCAAGGGGAACAGAATGTCCTTCCAGAAACTCGATGAACTCGGCCACAGGCTTGAAGCCCTGGAACATGCGCTTGCCATTCTCGGCGCCGACGAGGCCACCCATATGGCCGTTGGCGGCGGTGAAAAGCGGGCGGAAGCCATGGGCACGCTGGCGGGGATGTATCATCGCCAGGCATCCGCGCCCGAAATCGCCGACTGGATCGATGCGGCGGAACGGGAGGACCTCGACGAGGAGCAGGTCGCGGCTGTCAGGGAGTTCAAGCGGCACTATGTCAATCTGACCTGCCTGCCCGCTGAATTCGTCGAACGCCAGACGAACACTCGTATGCGCTGCGAGCAGTTGTGGCGCGCCCTGCGTGCCAAGAATGATTGGGCCGGGTTTTTGCCGGCGCTCGAAGGTGTCATTGCACTGGCGCGCGAAGAAGCAGCCATGCGCTCGCAGGTTCTCGGCCTTGGTCTCTATGATTCGATGATCGAGCAATATGACCCCGGCAATCGCACGGCGGATATCGCGCCGGTATTCGACACGTTGAAGACCTTCCTCAAGGACTTCGTGCCGGAGGCGCTGGCCGTGCAGGCGGAAAGGCTGGCAAAACACCCGCTGAAACCCTTGTCCGGTGTTTATCCGGTCGACAGGCAGCGCGAGCTTGGTCTTGCCATGATGGCAGCGGTTGGCTTCGATCTTTCCCATGGCAGCCTTTCCGTATCGCACCATCCGTTCTGTGGCGGCGTGCCGAGCGACGTGCGCATAACGACACGCTACCGGACGACGGAGTTTCTCTCCTCGCTGATGGGCGTGCTGCACGAAACCGGTCACGCGCTCTATGAACAGAACCTGCCGAAAAAGTGGTCGCATTGGCCGCTGGGGAAGGCGCGGGGCATGGCGGTGCACGAAAGCCAGAGCCTGTTTGTCGAAAAGCAGCTCGGCCGCAACCCCGCATTCTGGCAATGGGCTCTGCCGATTGTCGACAAATATCTGGGTGAATCCTGGTCCATGGATGACATCATTCCGCATGTTCACCGGGTCGAACGCGGACTGATCCGGGTCGATGCCGACGAGGTGACCTATCCGCTGCATGTTATCTTGCGTTTCGAACTCGAACAGGACCTGATCCAGGGCAGATTGCAGCCGGTTGACCTGCCCGAGGCATGGGACGCGAAGATGCGCGACTACCTCGGATTGTCGACGATTGATAATCCGGCCGACGGGCCCATGCAGGATGTGCACTGGGCAAGCGGCGCCTTTGGCTATTTCCCGTCCTATACCCTCGGGGCGATGATGGCTGCGCAACAATGGGCGGCGCTGACAAAGGAATATCCGGCTGCCGACAGGGATATAGCCAAGGGAGAGTTTGCGGCCATCAACGGCTGGCGGCGTGACAGGATCTGGTCTCAGGCATCGCGCTGGTCGACGCCGGAACTGCTTGAACGCGCCACCGGCGAAAAGCTCAATGCGGACCACTTCATCGGCCATATCCGTGCGCGCTATGGTGCGGTGTAAACGCTTGCAGCGGACGATGTTTGCGCCGCTCCGGGCTTGATAACCGGGGCGGGCGGACACAAATATGCACCAACACACTTCATGGTTGGCCGGACATGCCGCAATCACGCTGACCCCTGATGGAAGGGAAACATATGCGCAAATATGAAAAGAACTCTGACGTGATCTCGAAACTCTCTCCGGAGCAGTTTCGTGTCACGCAGCAGAACGGGACCGAACGTCCCGGAACGGGCGAATACCTGGACAACAAGGAACCGGGTATTTATGTTGATATCGTTTCCGGCGAGCCCCTGTTTGCCTCATCCGACAAGTTTGAATCGGGATGCGGCTGGCCGAGTTTCACCAAGCCCATCGAGCCTGCCCATGTGAACGAGCTGCGCGACGACAGTTACGGCATGGTGCGCATTGAAGTGCGCTCCAGCCATGGCGACAGCCATCTCGGGCATGTTTTCCCCGATGGTCCGCAGGATCGCGGCGGGCTGCGCTACTGCATAAACTCGGCCTCGCTCCGGTTCGTCCATCGGGACGATATGGAGGCGGAGGGCTATGGAGCCTATCTCAATCAGGTGGAGGAAATCGGATGACAAGCGAACGCGCAGTCCTTGCCGGCGGCTGTTTCTGGGGCATGCAGGATCTGATCCGTCGTTATGACGGCGTCCTGTCGACCCGCGTCGGCTATTCCGGCGGTGATGTCGAGAACGCAACCTACCGCAACCATGGCACCCATGCGGAAGCCATCGAAATCATTTTCGAACCCGCGCGGATCAGCTACCGGAACATTCTGGAGTTCTTTTTCCAGATTCACGATCCCACGACGCTCAACCGCCAGGGCAACGATCTGGGATTGAGTTACCGCTCGGCGATTTTCTATGCGGATGAAGAGCAGAAGCGGATTGCCGAGGACACGATTGCCGATGTCGATGCGTCCGGTCTGTGGCCGGGAAAGGTCGTGACCGAGCTCGCACCGGTCGGTGATTTCTGGGAGGCGGAGCCGGAACACCAGGATTATCTGGAACGGTATCCCAACGGATATACCTGTCATTTCATCCGGCCCGGCTGGAAGCTTCCTGTGCGGGACAAGGCGGCAGCATCTGGAGCCTGATGCTGTTCGCCCGGATGTGACGGGAAGGGGCCACATGATAAAAACTGCAGGGTACTGCCTGGTTGCCGTCTGCCTTGTCGGCATGCCTGCGGCGGCACAGGCGGCGTGGAAAGCTGTCGAACAGGTGGAAACCTACGCCATTGCCGGGAAATCCGGTGCAGCGCTCTATGCGTCGATTGGCGAGCGGGGGCCCGTCATCGCCGGTACCACCCGGACAATCGCCCACACCAATTTCAAACTGACGTGGCAAAGGAAGTATGAGCGGCAGGGCAATGCCTGCAGCCTGGTTGCCGCAACGCCGAAACTCATCATCACCTATACGCTGCCGAAGCCCGCCGAACGGTTGCCGGCTGCGGTACAGGCAAGCTGGGATACGTTCATTGCCGGTGTGCGCACCCATGAAGCCGTGCACGGCGAGACGATCAAGGACATGGTCAAGGGGATCGAGGCGGCGACCATCGGCCTGTCGGTGCCGGATGATTCCGGCTGCCGGAAAATCCGGGTCGAGATGACGAAGCGCCTTTCCGAGCTTTCCCTTGCCCAGCGCCAGAAGGGGCGGGATTTCGACCGGGTCGAGATGGGCGAGGGCGGCAACATCCAGCAGCTTGTGCTTCGCCTGGTCAATGGCGGGTGACGCCGCCTATGCGAGCGGCTCGGCGAGCGTGAAGCGCTTTGGCAGCAGCCGTTCGAAATAGGCCCGGCACGGTGCTGAAATCCGGTTGCGTTCCGGGTCGAGAAAATCGTCCGGCAGGTGGCGTGTTTTGCCGGCAACGCTGGCAAGCGGAACGATCTGCGGACGGGTGCTGCCATCGGCATATTGCAGCGCCACCGACCCGCCGCCGCGCGCCGCCGTTTCGACGGCGAAGACTCCCGCCTCGAAAGCCTCTTGCGCATCGGTCGCATTGGTTGTGGCGATATTGCCGCGCGGCAGGTAGCCGAACGTATCCACCCGTGCACGGGCGCCGGGCAGGCCGTCCCTGAGAAGCTGTTCGATGGCCATTCCCAATTCTCCGCCGGACAGGCGGATATTGCCATGGGCGTCGCGTTCAAGGCGATCGGCCGGAACAAGGTTTTCAACCACGGTCCGCCCGTCCTCGCCGGTCACGCCTTCCGACATGGCAATGATGCAGCGGCCGTGACGGCTCTGCGCTTCGCGCACGTCATCGATGAACCGTTTTGCCGAGAAAGCCCGCTCCGGCACATAGACAAGATGAGGCGCGCTCGCATCGTCATGCTGCCATGCGGCGGCTGCGGTGGTCAGGAAACCCGCATGGCGGCCCATGACGATCCCGACATAGATGCCGGGCAGCGCACGGAAGTCGAGATCGATACTGAGGAAAGCGCCCGCGATGAACTCGGCAGCGGAAATGAAACCGGGCGTGTGATCGCTTTCAACCAGATCATTGTCGATCGTCTTGGGGGCATGAACGAAGGCAATATCCCCGCCCGCCGCTTCCACCAGGATCTGCTGGGTTCCGGCGGTATCGTTCCCGCCGATATTGATGAAGGCGGTCGCCCCGACCTGACGCAGGCTTTTCAGGATCGCCTCGCAATAGGCCGCATCGGGTTTGTCGCGCGTGCTCCCGAGCGCAGCACTCGGCGTTGCCGCGATCAGGCGCAGTTGTTGTTCCGGCAGAGCCGAGAGATCGACGAAGTTGCCGGCGCGAATCCCGCGCACGCCATGCTTTGCACCGAGCACGCGGGCACCGGGATAACGCTTGCGCACCTCCAGCGTGGCGCCCGCAAGGGTCTGGTTGATGACTGCCGTCGGTCCGCCGCCCTGTGCAATTACGAATGTCTCGGTCATATCCGTCCCTCTCGTTTTTCTTGTCGGATCAAGTCAGGAAACTTTCGCTTTCACCCGGTGCTGCACATCGGGCTGGTGCCATTTTCGGCCATCGCGCTCGATCAGTGCATCGGCGCATTGCGGCCCCATGCTGCCCGCCGGATAGGGATCAGGGCGTTCTGCCGATGTCGCCCACAGATCGAGAAAGGGTTGCACCGCCGCCCATCCCGCTTCGATGCTGTCGGCGCGCTGAAACAGGGTCTGGTCGCCGACAAACAGATCGTAGAGCAGGGATTCATAGCCGGTCAGTTTACCGATATCAAAGAAATCCGCATAGTTGAAATCAAGGGATACCGGCACCGTCTCGACGGAAAGACCGGGCGACTTGATCGATATTTCGATGTGCAGGCCCTCGTCCGGCTGCACCTGGATGATCAGCCGGTTCGGTGTCAGGCGGCGCTGCGGCCCCATCCCCTTGAACTGGGCGAAGGGAACCTGACGGAAAGTGACGACGATCTCGGTATCGCGGGCCGTCATGGCCTTGCCGGTGCGCAGATAAAAGGGAACACCCGCCCAGCGCCATGTATCGACAAAAAGCTTCAGGGCAACGTAGGTCTCCGTTGCGCTGTCGCGCGCCACATCCGGGATATCCGTATAGCTCGGTATGGTTTTGCCGCCGGAAACCTCTGTTGTATAGGTGCCGCGCGCCGAGTTCTGCTCGGCTTCTTCGCCGGAGTAGATCCGCAGGGCTTTCAGGACCTTGCCCTTCTCGTCGCGGATTGCCTCGGCGTCAAAGCTGTTCGGCGGCTCCATGGCAACCATGGCAAGAAGCTGAAACAGATGGTTGGGCACCATGTCCCTGAGCGCGCCCGTGGCATCGTAGAATTTGCCGCGGGTGCCGACATCGACGAGTTCGGCCGCGGTGATCTGGACGTGATCGATGAAATTGTTGCTCCACAGGGATTCGATCATCATGTTGGCAAACCGCGCCGTCATGATGTTCTGCACGGTTTCCTTGCCGAGGAAGTGGTCGACGCGATAGACCTGCGTTTCCGGCACGCGGTTCAATATCCTGGCATTGAGCGCCTTGGCCGAGGCGAGGTCGGTGCCGAACGGCTTTTCGATCACAAGGCGGCGGAAGGCACCACCCATTTCTTTCAGCAGGTCGTGATCGGCGAGCTTGTCGACGATATCGCCGAAGAACAGCGGTGGCACGGCAAGGTAATAGGCGGCGTTCCGCCCGGCCTGCGCTCCGAGCTGGCCGGCAATCTCGGCATAGATTGCATCCTGCGTGAAGTCGCCCTGCCGATAGAAGATGCGCGAGCGCAGCCCCTGCCATGTCTCGGCGCTATAGTTGGCCTTGATGTTGGATGTCGTAAGAAAGTCTTCGAGCTTGGCGCGCAGCATTTCATCATCGCCGGGTTCAATGCCGATGCCAAGGATCTGCAGGCTGTCGCTCACGAGACCGCTCTGCGTCATGTTGAGGACGGTGGGAACGAGCAGCCGCCGCGTCAGATCGCCCGTTGCGCCGAAGATGACCAGAGTGACGGGCGGAGCGGGCGCGATGGTCGGTTCAGTCACGGGAGCTCCTTTGGTTCAACACTGGGCACATGGCGCGTAACGCGTGGGGGTCTTGGCCGGTTCGTTCCGAGAATGAACGGAATAACGCGCGGCGTGGCAAGCATTATCTTGCTGGCTTGCCACGATTTCATCCGCCAGGGGAAGCTGTTTCGTGATGCGCGCGGAGGCCTATTTGCCCTTGCCGAATTTGATGGGCTTGCCGTCAGGGTCCGAAAGCGCCGTCTTGATCGCATTGAGGAATGCTTCGGGATTGTCGATGGAAATGTTGACGCTCTTGGCTTCCTTGAACGGGTTGAGACCCGAAAGCTTGAGATTGGCGGTTTCCTCTTCGTACCTGATTTCCTGAAGTTCTCTAAGGCGCATCCTGACGTCCAATCGCGGTTTGCAGTGAATGGTCCTGTCACATATTCGAAAAATGATTGTCATAATCAACAGCTGAAAGTTGAAATGACCGCCTCAGTGCAGCTATTTTGGCGCATGAACGCCCGTGGAATCGGGGTTTGGGCGAATGGCCTCACCCGTGGCCGATTGTCCTCGGTGTCACAAACCGCTCCAGTTCCCCGGATTGATCGGCAAGATCTGACCAGCGCCCGGCGGTGAAATCGATGACGGCTAGTCCCGCCGTGGGGTATTTCTGCCGGAGGCGGGTGAGATCGGCCTCCCGTCCCCTACCGGCAAGCCGGAGGGCTGCATCGTGCAACCCCGGATTATGGCCGACAACCAGCAATGTCCCGATCCCCGGCTCCACCGCCCTGACGACATCCAGGATCACCCGTGCGGGCGCCTCGTAGATGCGCGGCTCCTCCAGCCAGCGTATACCGTCTCCGATGGCGGGACTCAGCAGTTCCCATGTCTCCAGTGTCCGCCGTGCCGTGGAGATAAGGGCGAGATCCGGTATGAGCCCTTCTCCGGTCATGTATCGGGCCATCAGGGGGCCGGCCCGGCGGCCGCGTTCGGCAAGCGGGCGGTCGTGGTCGTCAACACCATCCGGCCAGTCCGATTTGGCGTGGCGAAGCAGGAGAAGTCGCAGCATCTGTTTTGCTCCATGGCACTCAGCTCACCCGACCATATAACATGAACGGGAATGCATGGAGGCTGATATCATCGGAGGGGGCAATCCTCTCCGATGATATGTCGAGCGAACTACTTATGCAGTCCGGGAATGGTGACCTGAAACACCTGGAACATGGTGTCGACGTCGGCACCGCCCTCGGCCTTGTAGCTCGCGCCGACCTGAAAACCGTCCTGGGTCAGGAAGTCATTGTCATTGCCGACGAACAGGAAATAGTCGTCCGGCAGCTTGGGATTGAGGACGCTGACAAGTGCCATGGCTTCCCATTTTTCCGACAGGTTGTTGCGGTCATTGGGCGCACCGTTGTGCAGGCCGAAGCGCGACAGGTTCGCATTGTCATTGATATCAATGAAGGGGGTCAACGTTGCCGGGGTAATGGAAGGGTCGACAATGCCCTTGGGTGCAACGGCCTTGTCGGCATCGAAGGCGCTTCCGGCGATATCGGTGGCCGCCGAGGTGTCGACGACGGTGATGTTGCGGTAGAGCGACGTGTCGCCGTCAAGGCCATAACCGTTGCCGCTGTCGCGTGCCAGCATCAGGAATGCCTTGTCGGACAAAGCCACGATCTCGCTCTGCGCTGCCACAGCCTTCTTGCCCTTGGCATTGGTGAAGACGGGAAGCGGCACGACATATTCATGCACCAGCTTCAGATGGGCCGGATCGGCCGCGTCATAGACGAGGGCGCGGGTGTTCTGGCGGGTCGAACTGGAATCGCCGCCATCCTGGCGGGCGGCCGACTGGAGAACGGCGATCAGGAACTTGCCGTCGGGCGTCAGTGCCATGCCTTCCAGGCCCTGATTGTTCTGGCGGCCGGTATCGGGGTCCTTCGGATCGGGCGCCTGTGCGCCGGGCCCCGGATTGTTGGAGGAGAAATTCGCCTTGCCATGGCGCATGGGAACCAGCGCTGCCGGAGGCTGGGTTGCCGACATCATGCGGCCCTCGGCGGAAAAGCGGTAAATATTCGGTCCATACTCGTCGCTGATGAACATCGTGCCATCGGCCAAGCGGACGATTGCCTCATTGTCCAGGGATATCTTGCCATTGACAGCCTGCGGCAGCATGGGAAAATCCCCAGCAGCGGCGCGAACATTGGACTGCGGGTCGAGGCCGGTTGTATCGGCGCCCTTGTCATCCACCAGCAACAACGTGTCGGTGAGTGCAGCCTCGACGCCGCTCTGCTGCTTGTCGGCGGACGGTGTTGCGCCGGGCGCCACCGGCGTGAACCGGATCGACAGCATGTTGAGGCGGGGGGGGGAGGGGGGACGGCCGCGGGCCGGGTGGCGCCGCGGGGGTGGGCACCGGTGGCGGGCTCGGGCGGGTGTGGCGCCGGGCCGGGGGGGTGTCTGGGGGGGGCAAGGCC
>NZ_CABSQF010000068.1:0-16403 GCF_902479695.1 uncultured Phyllobacterium sp.
CGCGTGGCCGCTGCCGACCCCGTGGCCAGGACCTGGCGGGGTGCCGCCGGGGCCATTGTCGCCCTGACCGCCGAAAAGCGCGGCGGTCCGACCAGCGATGACGCGGTGCCGCGTCCCGCACCGGCAGCACCGCAACGTCCCGCGCAGCGCCCGGCACCTGCCGGTGCAGTCCCGCCGCCGCGCGTTCCGGCCCAGCCGCAGTCCGGGCACGGCCATGCGGCCGCGCCGGTCAAATCGGGCGTTCCCGGCGTTGGCGCGATCATTGCCGTCGCCTCGGGCAAGGGCGGCGTCGGCAAGTCGACCACGGCAGTCAATCTGGCGCTTGGGCTGCAGGCCAACGGCCATCGTGTCGGCATTCTCGATGCGGATATCTATGGCCCGTCCATGCCGCGCCTGCTGCATCTCTCCGGCCGCCCGGAAGTCGTCTCCGGCCGTGTGCTCAAGCCCATGGAAGGCTATGGCCTGAAAGTCATGTCGATCGGCTTTCTCGTCGATGAAGAGACCCCGATGATCTGGCGTGGCCCGATGGTGATGTCGGCCCTGACGCAGATGCTGCGCGAAGTGCAGTGGGGCGATCTCGACGTGCTCGTGGTGGACATGCCGCCCGGCACCGGCGATGCGCAATTGACCATGGCGCAGCAGGTGCCGCTTGCAGGCGCCGTCATCGTCTCGACACCGCAGGATCTGGCGCTGATCGATGCGCGCAAGGGGCTCAACATGTTCAAGAAGGTCGATGTGCCCCTGCTCGGCATCGTCGAGAACATGAGCTATTTCATCGCGCCCGACACCGGCAACCGCTACGACATTTTCGGCCATGGCGGCGCCAAGGCTGAAGCTACGCGTCTCGGCGTTCCCTTCCTCGGTGAGGTGCCGCTGGTGATGGAAATCCGCGAAATGTCCGATGCTGGAACGCCCGTCGTCATCAGCAATCCGGAGGGACCGCAGGCAAAGGTCTATCGCGAGATTGCGGCCAAGGTCTGGGATCAGCTGCAGGCGGCGAAAGCCAATCCCGGCCGGACGGCGCCGGCGATTGTTTTCGAGTAACCGTTTGCCATAGGCCTTGGCCGGGAGGCCCGCAAACGACATTCCCGGCCTTGATCCTGTGTGCTCATCCTCACATGTTGTACATCCGCTCAACGCGATGGAGAACAGGGCAGGTGTTATTAAATCATTCTCTTGGACTTAAGATGAATTGACACCCATTGGCTTAAGGAAATAATCCGGCTCCGTATTCAATCGTTTCAAATCGCTTTGGGAGGAGCACGGTTTGAAAGCGCGGTTGTTGCAATCGCGCACGTGTCAGACGCGACATCCATTTTTCAATTCTTAATTTCAAGCACAAATTTAAAAGCAAAATTCATTTGGGAGGAACCAATGATTTTCAGACGCGTCCTCATCGCCGGACTTGTCGGCAGCGCTATGCTGGCGGGTTGCAATAATGCGGATGACAAGGCTCCGGCAACGCCTGATGCGCAAGGCACCTTTGCGGAAGACATCAGTCCGCTGAACGGCGGCGTGGACCAGGCAACGATCAAGGGCCTTAAAGACGCTTTGGACACCCTGCAGGCGAACATCGTCATTCTGCAAGGGGACGCCGTGACCTCGAAAGAGACACTGGCTGCACTCAAGTCCACCATCGAACTTTTGCAAAGCCGGGCCGGCCAGACAGAAGCCTCTGTTGCCGCGTTGACGGAGCTCGGCCCCCGCATCGACAAGCTGGATGCCGGCCTCAAGTCGCTGACGGACAATTTCAGAACTCTGGATGGGCGAACGGCGGCCATACAGGCTGATATGGATACGCTTAAACCATTGCGGGAACAGTTTACGGCACTGAAAGACGATTATGGCAAGGCGATCAAGCTGAAGCTTGAAGCAGCGGCTCTCGCCCCGCTGCTTGCCGACATCGATCTGCTGAAGACCGGCAAGGTTGATGCTGGGAAGCTTGCGGATTTGCAAGTAAAGCTCGATGGCTTGAAGGATGCGGTCGACAAAGCAAAGCTTGGAGCATCTTCAGCCGAAGACTTCAGCAAACGCATCGCCGTGCTGGAAGAGGCAATCGACTTTCGCATCGATGCCGCCTTGACACACTATGTCAACCCGCTGATCGGGTCGGGTCAGTCGCCTGCATCGGATGTGCCGGGAGAAACCGAGAGTATGCTGGGCGGCTTTGTCAATCCGGGTGCCAATGTACCTTTCGGCATGGTTTCCTGGGGGCCGGAGACGGATGTGATCAGCGGTGTGTGGTCCCCGCGTGGCTATCACTATGAAACGACGGCAATTCATGGCTTTCCCATGATCAATCTGAGTGGCGTTGGCTGCCCGACAATGGCTCCATTCAAGGTTCAGCCCGTGTCCAATGCGTCGGATGGGAATGCCACATTCAGTCATGACAAGGAAACCGTCCATCCGGGCTATTATCAGGTCATGTTTGACAACGGGATCAAAACCGAATTGACAGCAACAACGCGCACCGGATTGGGGCAGTTCACTTTCCCCAAGGATAAGGGTGCTTTGCTGAAGTTTACCAGTCTAAACGACGTGAAGGTAGACGTTGGTGCGCGCACGATTTCCGCCAAGACATCAGGCGGCGGGTTTTGCGGCAGCCCGAGCTACAACATCTATTTTTTCGCGCAGTTCGACCAAGCCTTCACCGCCGATAAATCCAGCTCTATTTTGACCTTTACGGCCAAGACGGGGGAGGCAACCACTATCGTTATGAAGGCCGGTGTTTCGTATGTCAGTGTTGCCAATGCCAAGGGCAATCTGGGGGCGGAAAGCGCTGGGCTTTCCTTCGATGAAGCGCGCAAACACGCTGATTCTGACTGGAACAAACGTCTGAATTCCATTCAGGTCACAGGCGGCACCGACGATCAGAAAAAGATATTCTACACCGCGCTCTATCGTTCCTTTTTTGCCCCTTCGGTCTTCAGTGATGTGAATGGTGAATATGTAAGTTTTGACGGCAAGGTAACTGTGGAGAAGGTTGAAAGGGACAGGGTCCATTATACGACGTTCTCCAGCTGGGACTCCTATCGCTCCCTTGCGCCCATGCAGGCTTTGCTCACTCCCAATGAGGCGGCAGACATGGCGCAATCCCTCATTAATGATGCAAAACAATGTGGCGGCGTGTTCCCTATGTGGGTCGAGGGGACATCCAACAGCAATATCATGCCGGGCGACGGTGCTTCCATCATCGTCGCGCAAACCCATGCTTTCGGTGCACAGAACCTTGATACCGCTGCCGCACGCAAGATCATGCTGGACATGGCGAAGGGGGTTAAAACGACGTGCCGGGGTGTAACCACTCTGCCTCATGTGACTGAATACGATAAACGTGGTTACCTCGGACCCGACGAGGGGCAGCATAAATATGAGAACACGCCGACCTCCAATACACTCGAATATGCCAGCACAGATTTTGCCATCTCCCGCTTTATTGCGAGCCTTGATAAACAAACCAGCCAACTCGTTGCAGGTGGTGGATCGGACGACGCGACCAAACTGCTAGCACGCTCGAACAATTGGACAAACCTGTTCAATCCGGAATGGCGCAAGGTAAACGGCCAACCCTATCCGCAATTGCAACCGCGCAATGCGGATGGCACATGGTCAAAATATACACCAGTTGATAGCAAGACTAATTACCGGGAAGGCAATGCGGAGCAATACACCTATATGGCCCCTCACAATATTCGCGGAATCCTGCACATGCTGGTGAAGGACAAGACCACCAATCCGGATTTGGAAACAGATGCGATTGAGCGTCTCGACACTTTCACAAAATATGTCAATGCTGCCACGAACTCACCCTATCTCTGGGTCGGCAATGAGCCGGGTTTTGCCACGCCATTTTTCTATAATTGGACGAGCCAGCCCTATAAATCACAGGCACTTGTTCGCCGGATTCTGGGCAAAAACTATACGAACTTCCCGTCGGGTCTACCTGGAAATGACGATGAAGGCGCCACCTCCGGCTGGTATGTCTGGGGCGCACTCGGCCTTTATCCGGAAATTCTGGCTGTACCCGGCTTGACCTTGACCAGTCCCATTTTCGAAAAGGCTGTGGTCTGGCGGGGTGATCGGAAGCTGATCACGATCACAGCGGACAAGCCAGCCTCGACCTATATCCAAAGTGTCAAGGTCGACGGCAAGTCCTATGACAGTACATGGCTGCCGATTGATCCATTTGCGAAACAGCCTGTAACCCTCGACTTTGCTCTTGGTGACAAACCAAGCTGCTGGGGATCAAAGCCGACAACAAACATACCGCCATCCTTCGGCCCGGATGGCAAGGACGTGCCAGTGTTGACGCCAGCGGCGGCATGCAGCCCGCCGCAATAAAGCTTCAGACAACAAAAGGGCCGCAAACGCGGCCCCTTTGTTGTCACCGACTTGGAAAATCAGGTAATCACGCTTGGCTTGTCGCGGCCGGTGCGTGTCTTGATTTCAGTCAGGTCGTCCGCCGCGCGGATAAGGTCGGCAAGCGCGCTTTGCGTTTCAAGATCGTGGCGCGCGGCATCGGCCTCGTAGCGTTCGATGTAGAGCCGCAGCGTTGCGCCCGACGTGCCTGTCCCGGAAAGGCGCAGGACAATGCGCGATCCGCCCTCGAAGAGAATGCGGATGCCCTGATGCTCGCTCACCGATTTGTCGACGGGGTCATGATAGGCGAAATCATCGGCCGTGGTGATTGTCAGGCCCTGCACGGTCTTGCCCGCAAGCGTCGGCAGCTTGGCCCGCAAGGCGTCGATCAGGCTGTTGGCCGCGCCTGAATCCACTTCCTCGTAATCGTGACGGGTGTAGTAGTTGCGTCCATAGGCGGCCCAATGTTCCCGCGCGATCTGCTGGACGCTCTCCTTGCGCACGGCCAGGATGTTCAGCCAGAGCAGCACAGCCCAGAGGCCATCCTTTTCGCGCACATGGTTGGAGCCGGTGCCGGAGCTTTCCTCGCCGCAGATCGTTGCCATGCCGGCATCGAGCAGGTTGCCGAAGAATTTCCAGCCCGTCGGTGTTTCATACATGCCGATCTTCAGCTTTTCGGCGACGCGGTCGGCCGCGCCGCTGGTCGGCATGGAGCGGGCAATGCCCTTCAGCCCGGCCTTGTAGCCCGGCGCGAGATGGGCATTGGCGGCCAGCATCGCCAGCGAGTCGGACGGCGTGACGTAGATGCCCTTGCCGATGATCAGGTTGCGGTCGCCGTCGCCATCGGATGCGGCGCCGAAATCCGGACCGTCCGGCGACATCAGCAGGTCATAGAGATCCTTGGCATAGACGAGATTGGGATCGGGGTGATGCCCGCCGAAATCCTCCAGCGGCACGAAGTTCACGCAGGTTCCATCCGGTGCCCCGAGGCGGTGTTCAAGGATTTCCTTGCCGTAGGGGCCGGTCACCGCATGCATGGAATCGAACCGCAGGGTGAAGCCGGACTTGATCAATGCGCGGATCGCATCGAAGTCGAACAGCGTTTCCATCAGTTCGGCATAGTCCGAGACGGAATCGATGATCTCGACATCCATGCCGGCAAGCTGCTGCTTGCCAACGGTGTCGATGTCGATATCGGCGGCATCCGCGATCAGATAGCGGTCGATGACCTTGGAGCGGGCGAACACCGCTTCGGTGATTTTTTCCGGGGCAGGGCCACCATTGCTGATATTGTACTTGATGCCGAAATCTTCGGTCGGCCCGCCGGGGTTATGGCTGGCGGACAGGATGAGCCCGCCGAACGCCTTGTACTTGCGGATGACATTGGACGCCGCCGGTGTTGAAAGAATGCCGCCCTGGCCAACGAGAACGCGGCCAAACCCGTTGGCAGCGGCCATTTTCACGGCAATCTGCACGACGTCGCGATTGTAATAGCGGCCGTCGCCGCCGATTACCAAGGTCTTGCCCTTGAAACCGTCGAGGGAATCGAAGACCGACTGGATGAAATTCTCGACGTAGTTCGGCTGCTGGAATTCGGGAACCTTCTTGCGCAGGCCGGACGTTCCCGGCTTCTGGTCATCGAACGGCGTGGTGGCAATGGTTTTGAACATGTGGACCTTCCCGGTTATGCGCATCGGCAGCAATCTATGAGCGCCTTGTCGATCAGGTCAACACGGCAAAAATCAGTTCGTCAAATAAATCGGATTGTGGCGGCCAGGATAGGTTTGTCTACGTCGCCGGTTTGTAGTAACATATCTACAATTCAAAGAGGTACGTGATGGGCATTACAACTGTTTCGAGCAGAGAATTCAATCAGCATGCCAGCGACGTCAAGAAGGCGGCAAACAACGGCCCCGTGTTCATCACGGATCGGGGCAGGCCCGCCCATGTCCTCCTGAGCATGGAAGAATATCTGAAGCTCACCGGGGGACAGGAGAGTCTTGCCGACGTCCTGGCGCAACAGGAACCCTCGGATTTTGATTTCGAAATACCCAGTCTGAATGTCCGGTTTCGTCCGGCTGATCTGTCCTGATGTTTATTCTGGATACCAATTTCATTTCCGAAATGCGCCGACCGGACAGAGCCGATGCGAACGTCATGGCTTGGGCATCGACCATACCTTTTTCGCATTTTTTCCTATCGGCCATTACGATACTGGAGATTGAACAGGGGCTGCTGCTCGTGGACCGGAGGGATGCGCAACAAGGGGCGATCCTGCGCCTATGGCGGGACAATTGGGTGTTGCCTCGGTTCGAGGGAAGAGTTCTCGCAATGGACACGACTGTCGCACAACGCTGCGCGCACCTGCACGTCCCGAACCCTCAAGCGGAGCGCGATGCGCTTATCGCTGCAACGGCCCTGGTCCATGGCATGGTTGTGGTAACCCGCAATATTGCGGATTTTGCATCAACAGGGGTCAAGACCATCAACCCCTGGAGCGTGTGAAAAGACTGCCCAAGGGGCAGCCTTTTCAAGCAATTCATAAGCCGGAGAATTAGAGAACGACGACCTTCGCACCCACCTCGGCGCGGTTGAAGAGGTCGATGATGTCCTGATTCATCAGGCGGATGCAGCCCGACGACATCGCCTTGCCGATGGACCACCATTCCGGCGTTCCGTGCAGGCGATAGCCGGTATCGCCGCCCTTGTTGAAGAGGTAAAGCGCACGGGCGCCCAGCGGATTCTGCAGGCCCGGGTCCATGCCCTCGCGGAATTCGGCCAGTTCAGGCTTGCGCTTGATCATTTCCTTCGGCGGCGTCCAGGTTGGCCATTCGCGCTTCATGGCTATGCGCGCCGAACCCTGCCATTCAAAGCCCTGCTTGCCGACGCCGATGCCGTAGCGCATGGCGCGTCCGTCACCGAGGACGAAGTAGAGGAACTTTGCCTTGGTATCGACAACGATCGTCCCTGCGGCTTCACCGCCATCGTAGCGAACTTCCTGACGCAGGAACTGCGGCGGAATCTTGGCGCGGGGAATGGCTGGAAGCACATAACCGGCGTCAGTCACGGAGGAATAGGAGGCAGTGGAATAGTTGAAGCCGATCGTGGAACAGCCCGTCAGAGCAGTTGCACCCATCAGTCCAACTGCAAGGACGATTGTCTTGAGTTGCATAGTCACCCCATCAAGTATTGGCCGAATCTAAGGCGATTCAGTTGTCTTCCCTCATTACTGCCATTATTGTTAATGCTTGATTAACCGTAAAGCGTAGTTTTCTCTTAACCATACTTATCCTCAACCAAGTGGTGCATTTTTGCCGTATTCGGTTGTAGCGATCTCAGCGATACTTGCATCATGCCCCTTGTGATTCCCGGTCAGACCAGCCCGCTCATCGATGGTCGTCAGTCAGAGAACGCCATGCTGGTGCGCCGCGGCGTGCAGCGGCTGTTTCTTGAGCTGGGTCTGGCGGTGATGCCGGAGTTGCCGCTGGCTTCGGGCCGGCGGGCCGACCTCGTTGCCATGTCGCGCACCGGTGAAATCTGGATCGTCGAGATCAAATCATCGATCGAGGACTGGAAGGTCGACAAGAAATGGCCGGATTACCGGGCCCACTGCGACCGGCTGTTCTTTGCCACCCATCCCGGCGTTCCCGCCGATATTTTCCCGCAGGACTGCGGATTTATCCTGTCGGATGGCTATGGCGCGGAAATCCTGCGCGAAGCGCCCGAGCACAAATTGTCCGGGGCGACGCGCAAGGCGATGACCCTGCGCTTTGCGCGGGTGAGCGCGGCGCGGATGACACTGGCCGAATTGTCCGGAATTCACTTGCCCGAAACGGATATGGAATAGTTCAGCGCGGCGCGCGCTTTGCGAGGATGCGTTGCAGGGTGCGCCGGTGCATGTTGAGGCGGCGGGCCGTTTCGGAAACATTGCGGTCGCACATCTCGTAAACGCGCTGGATATGTTCCCAGCGGACGCGATCCGCCGACATCGGGTTTTCCGGCGGGGCAACCTTGGCACCGGACCGGCGGGTCAGCGCGGCAAACACCTCATCGGCATCGGCGGGCTTTGACAGGTAGTCGATGGCACCGAGCTTGACGGCGTTGACCGCTGTCGCAATATTGCCGTAGCCGGTCAGGACAATGGCGCGGGTGTCTTCGCGGCGCGCCCGGATTGCCTCGATGATATCGAGGCCGTTGCCGTCGCCCAGCCGCATGTCGACCACGGCATAGGCCGGTGCGTGCGTCTTGACGCTGGCAAGTCCCGCCTCAACCGATTCAGCCGTTGCAACGGTGAAACCACGGGATTCCATGGCACGCGCCAGGCGCTGCAAAAAGGGCTTGTCGTCGTCGACCAGCAACAGTGTCCGATCGCCGCCTATGGCCGCAATATCGTCCTGATCCGTGTGTTCCATCAGGGTTTCCTGCTCATTTCTTATAAATATACTCCGTTAATGGTTCGCAATGAACAAAAAGTCAAAGGTTATCCGTTTTGTTCATCAAGTTGATTGCGCGGCCATGTCACGACAACTTCTGCGCCTTGCCCCGGATCATTGCGATTGCGGAAGGTGATGGCCGCACCGGAACGCTCCAGCAAGGTTTTGGCGATGAACAGCCCCAGCCCCAGCCCGCCGCCATGTTCATTGGTTTCGCGGTCGCGGCCGGTGGTATAGGGCTCGCCGATTCGGTCGAGAATATCAGCCGGGAAACCTTTGCCGTCATCGGCAACGACGATCTGCACCGTCTTGTCGGTCCAGCCCCAGCTGACCTGAATGGTTTCGCGGGCAAAATCCACCGCGTTCTCCACCAGATTGCCGAGGCCGTAAATGATTCCCGGATTGCGGCGGATGACCGGTTCGTTGCCTTCGCCGCGCAGCTTCGTCACCTCGATGCTGATGCCGAAATTGCGGTTGGGCTCGATGACTTCCTCGATCAGCGAGGAAATCTTCAGCCGCGACATATGTTCCTCGCTTTCCGAGGACAGGCTGGTCAGGCGCTTGAGGATTTCCCGGCAGCGATCGGTTTGCGAGCGCAGGAGTTCGATATCCTCGGCAAAGCGATCGTCCTGCGCCAATGCCCGCTGCATTTCCTTGGCGACGAGCGCGATGGTCGCAAGCGGTGTGCCGAGTTCGTGCGCCGCCGCCGCGGCGAGGCCGTCGAGCGCTGAGAGATGCTGCTCGCGCTGCAGGATCAGTTCAGTCGCGGTGAGCGCGTCGGCCAGAAGCCGCGCTTCTTCGGCAACACGGTAGGCATAGACGGCGGTGAAAACCAGCGCCGAAACAACGGAACACCACACCCCTGCAATCAGCACGAACGGCAGTTGCAATGCCTGGTCGGGGTACCAGGGCAGGGGCAGATGGAAATAGGCGAGAGCGGTCGCGCAGACCGTCACGAGGACACCGAGCGTCACGGTCGATGAGGCGGGCAGCGATGTTGCGGAGATGATGACCGGGACGATCATCAGCACGGCAAAGGGATTCTGCAGCCCGCCGGTCATGTAGAGCAGGCCCGCCACCTGCAGGATATCGAAGGCGAGAACCGTGATGGCCGCCCGCGGTTCAAGCCGGTGGTTGATCGGGTAGCGGAACGACAGGAGGAGGTTCAGCCACGCCGAGCAGGCGATCAGCGCAAAGCAGATGCTGACGGGGAAGGGAAACTTCAGGTAGAGCGCCACGAAGAGAACCGCGATGCTCTGGCCCGCGACAGCCAGCCAGCGCAGGCGGATCAGCGTCGTCAGCCGCAGCCGCCGCGACAGGTATGAGGAACGTATGCTGAATTCTTGAACCATGGGCGAGCTTTAGAACAAACCCGATGCAAAGGGAATTCTCGTTTTGCATCGTTTGCGGCTCGCCTATGTTCCGCGCGGTTTGGCCCGGGCCGTGGGCAGTGCCTGCGCCGGGTCTTCCGGCCAGACATGCCGGGGATAACGCCCGCGCATGTCGCTGCGCACATCGGCCCACGATCCTTTCCAGAAACCGGGCAGATCACGGGTGATCTGGATTGGCCGGTGCGCCGGTGAGAGAAGTTCGAGCAGCAGCGGGATTGTGCCGCCGGCAATGGCAGGATGAACCCCGAGCCCGAACAGTTCCTGTACACGTACCGCGAGAACCGGGTCGTCCGCATCGTAGCGGATCGGAATGTTCGAGCCGGTCGGCACCGCGAAATGCGTCGGAGCCAGCGCGTCGATCCGGCGCTGCAGATCATGAGGCACCAGCGCGCGCAGTCCCTCGCTCAGCACATGCGCCGGAATCTGGTTGAGATTGGCGGTTCCCGGCAGGAACGGCAGCAGCCAGTCATCCAGCACGGCAATCAGATCCGCATCAGCCATGGATGGCCATGGAGCGCCGAGGCCCTTGTGCAGCCATGCGAGACGGCGGCGCAGGATCGTCGCTTCCTTCGACCAGGGCAGGATGTCGAGACCATGGCTGCGCACTGCCTCGACGACGCCCTGATTGGCCTGGTCGCCGCCGGGGGCGGGCAGGGTCTTTTCCGACAGGGCGATGGCCCCGATACGGGTGGCATCGCGCGCCTGCAGCGCATTGCGGTTTGCGTCGTAGCTGACCTGCCGGCCGCTGACGATGCGATCGCTAAGCGCTTCGCGGATGTCGGCTTCGGTTGTTTCCGCCGCTGCCAGTATCCGGGCCTTGCCGGCCCGACCCGCCAGATCGGCGACGACGAGCCACGGCGCGCGCGCCAGCGAGGTCGCCGCATCCATTTCGCCGCCGCGGCCGTTGGCCAGCGTGAACTGGCCGTTGCCGCGCGCCTTGGCAATCCGGTCGGGATAGGCATCGATCAGCAGGCGCCCGGCACTGTCCGGCTCCGTCCCCTGCACAACATCACGTCCGGCCAGCCGCTTTGCCAGCCCGCGCGCCCGCGTTGCCCGCTCGCCCCGCTCCCGCTGAAAACGCGCAAGCCGCACATCGAGGTCTATGTCATTGCCGCCCAGCCCGCGTTCGGTGAGGAGCACGGCGAGGTCCGCCGCGCGCCCGCCCTGTCCGCGTTCCCGCGCCGTCAGCACCATATGGGCAAGCCGCGCCGGCAGGGCGAGTGCGCGCATGGCATGGCCCATCGGGGTGATGCGGTCGCTGTCCAGCGCACCGAGATTTTCCAGCAAGGTCTTGGCTTCCCTGATGGCCGGGGCGGGCGGCGCATCGAGAAACGCCAGACTGCGCGGATCGGCAACGCCCCATGCGGCACAATCAAGCACGAGGCCGGTCAAATCAGCCTCGAGAATTTCCGGCGGGGCAAAAGCTTCCAGCGCCGCCGTCTGTTCGGCGCGCCACAGGCGCAGGGCAATGCCCGGTTCCGTGCGTCCGGCACGACCCGCGCGCTGGTCCACTGCCGCCCGCGCCGCCCGCACGGTCTCCAGCCGGGTCAGGCCGGTGGCCGGTTCGAATTTCGGCAGCCGCGCCAGACCGCTGTCGATGACGACGCGCACGCCGTCGATGGTGATGGATGTCTCGGCAATGGATGTCGCCAGCACCACCTTGCGCCTGCCCTGCGGTGCCGGCCGGATCGCTGCATCCTGGTCGCGGCCCTCCAGCGCGCCATAGAGCGGCACGATTGTCGTATCCGCGCCCACGCGCCCCTCCAGCGCTTCGGCGGTGCGCTCGATTTCACGCTGTCCGGGAAGAAACGCCAGAATGCTGCCGGTCTCGGTGGCCAGCGTGTCGCGGATTGCCCGCGCCATGGCATCTTCGATCCTCTCGTCCGGCTTGCGCTCGCGATAGCGCGTTTCGATGGGAAAGGAGCGGCCCTTGCTTTCCAGCACCGGCGCATCACCGAGAAGGTTTGCAACCCGGGCACCATCAAGCGTTGCCGACATCACAAGCAGCTTCAGGTCCGGCCGCAGCGCCGTCTGTATATCCAGCGCCAGTGCCAGCCCGAAATCCGCGTCTAGGCTGCGCTCGTGGAATTCGTCGAACAGCACGGCCGCAATGTCCTTGAGATCGGGATCGTCGAGGATCATCCGGGCAAAGACACCCTCTGTCACGACGAGAATGCGCGTCCTGGCCGAAACATTGTTTTCCAGCCGCATGCGATAGCCGACGGTGGCACCCACCTCCTCACCGAGCAGGCTGGCCATGCGGCTGGCGGCGGCGCGGGCTGCGAGACGGCGCGGTTCCAGGAGGACGATGGTTCTGTCCCCGCGCCATGGCGCATTGAGCAGATGCAGCGGAATGAGCGTCGTCTTGCCCGCACCGGGCGGCGCGACGACGACCGCCGCAATACCACCCGCCAGCGCTTCATCCAGCACAGGAAATATCTCGGTTACGGGCAGGAGAGGAAGGTCAGGCACGGCAAAATCCAGTGGTGAAATCTCCGGCCGTTTTGACAAGGTTTGCCGCGCGAAGTCCATCGTTTTCTCCGTGATGGCAGATGGATGCGACCGGTCACAACTCCTCAGTGCTTCCCCGGTTGTTGAGACTTTCGCTCAATTGACACTGCCTCGCTCCGTTTGACACCTTGGCCGCTTTCATGAGCACTTTTCAAACTGGGGAATTTTTCACACATGAAATTACGAATTCTCTCGCTTTCGATTCTGGCTGCACTGGCAGCCTGCAACAACAGTTCCGACGGTCCCGTCTCCGAAAACACATTTGCATCCGAAGCGGTGCCCGCTGCTGTGGAATCGAATGAAGCGCCTTCAGCCAAAATCCAGCCTGAAGCAGTATCGCTTGAAACTGCTCATATTCGTGCCGACGATTTGATCGAAGCGGGAAACTTTATCGACGCTACCAAAATCTTCGAAGCCGCTGGTCTGAGGGTGGAAGGTAGCTTGCTTCGCACGGTTGAGGCATTCTTGGCCAACGGTAAGATTGCGGAGGCGGCAGGCGAATTGGCGAAGATCGCGCCGAAAAAGGCCGTGGCGGCGCTTTATACAAGAGCTGGTCTGGACGAAGAAGCCTACAAGCTCTACGCGCCCGCGGACTATGTGCTGGATGATAAAACCAAATATAGTGGTCTGCCGAGTGCTTATCTTGCTGAAGTTGTCGATGAAAAACCCGCTGTCATGCGCCATAAGATGACGCTGAACGGCCAGAGCTTCTGGTACACCGCATCGGCCGGCCATCTGACCGCCTATGCCAAGAACCCGGAGAAGCGGAATCCGCAGGCGTCAATCTTCTACACAGCCTATACGCGCGACGATTTGCCGAAGGAAAACCGGCCCGTCACGTTCTTTTTCAATGGTGGGCCGGGCGCTTCATCAGTCTATCTGCATCTCGCCTCTTGGGCGCCCAAGCATGTTGTCATCGATGCGCTCAACGTGCCGGACGAATGGGCCGATGGCCGGCCGCAGGAACTTCCCTTCATCGACAGTCAGGAGTCGCTGATCGACAGAACCGATCTTGTCTTTGTCGACATTGTTCCCGGCACCGGATTTTCCGAATCCGTTGCTCCAAATACCAATCTGACGTTCTGGACGACTGACAAGGACGTTGAACTTTCCAGGCAATTCATCACGCGCTATATCAATTTTAATCGCCGGCAGGAATCGCCGAAATATCTCTATGGCGAATCCTATGGCGGCGGCATCCGCGTGCCCAAGCTCGCCCAGGCATTGCTGGACGCAGGCACTGACGGTTATGAGAAAGCCGATGGTGTCGACAAATCCAAGTTCAAGGTGCTCACCGGATCGGTGTTCCATTCACCGGCTTTCGATTACAGCAGTATGAATCAGATTGACGGTGACTTTCCCACCTACGCCATGGTCGCCGACGCTCTGGGAAAATCCACTGCGCGCAGCAAAGAGACCTCGCTTGAGTCTTATGCCAAAACCCTCGAGGATATTGCCGTAAAATACGCTGCCGACCAAAATTTTATTGCCTCTCCCTACACGGGCCTTGAGAAGAGAATACCTGTCAACTTGTGGAACAGACTAGATTTCGAGCAATACGCGGCAGCCTTGATGCCCGGCTATGACTTCAATGCGTATGATGGGCGAATGCATGTAAAACTTAAAAAAAATCCGACATCCGACTTTAAGGCATTGAAGTATGAATTCAATTTCTTCGAAGAAGATGCCTTGAACAACAGGATCACCAGTTACCTGCCGGAACATGTCAACTACAAGCCGGGCGCGCGCTATATCAATGCATCCTGGCAGTCATCGGATCCGGGTGCGGTCAAGGGGCCAAAGCTGGCATTCGAGCTTTGGAAAGACAAGGGTGGTGCAAGTGGTTTGATCAACATCGTGGCGGCCATTGCGCGCGATCCTTCGCTCAAGCTTTTGACCTTACATGGTTATCACGACACGGTGACGCCCTTCCGGCGCTCCGAGCTTGACCTTAAGGGTGCCAGTCTCGACAAGCGGGTCCCGGTGAAGAGCTTTGTGGGCGGGCACATGATCTATTACGCTCAGGAATCGCGGGCATCGCTGATAAACGTGCTCGATGAATTCTACGACGCGCCGCCCTATGGCACCGGGCCGACGATTGCCAAAGCCCAGTCTTTGCGTCCTGCATTCGCGCAAGACGCCGCACCCGCCCCCGCCGCAGCCCTGCATTAGGAGAGCGATCCATGTCCATTTCCCGCACAATCTTCATTTCGTTCCTCCTGACTTCCATGGCTGGACAATCAGCTCAGGCGGGCGATCGTGTCTGGCACCCTGAGCCGGGCATAAAATCAGTCAAGCAGGATGCAACCTCGATCCAAAGACAGCTTGATCAGGAACTGCGAGCCAAGTTCGACGCCGCTGCAAAGTCAAATCATCTTCTGACTGCGCAAGCGGCCAGCGCCGCTGGCTGGGGTTTCATCGCCGAGCATTTTGCGCAGATCGACAAAGATCAGGACGGTTACCTTACCTTCGATGATGTGCAGACCTTTTTCGATGCGCGTTCGCCCATGCCGGCAGCAAGAACAAGGGCTGCGAAGGCGGTGCAGGTTGTGGAGTAAGAAAGACCGCTGTCGGAGCAAGGCGCGTCATAAGAAGCGCCTTCCCCGACGCGAAATGTCGCCGATTTGATTGACGATCCCCGGTGTGATCCTGATAGTGCACAACTGCAAATCAGTAGACCGCATGTTGAAAGACGCATCAGGGAGAATTCGCATGAAATCGCGCGCCGCCGTTGCCTGGGAAGCCAGGAAGCCACTGACCATCGAGACCATCGAGATCGGTGGACCGAAGCCGGGCGAGGTTCTGGTGGAAGTCATGGCCACAGGCGTGTGCCATACGGATGCCTATACGCTCTCCGGCCTTGATTCCGAAGGCAAATTTCCCGCCATTCTCGGCCATGAAGGCGCGGGCATCGTGCGCGAGCTCGGCGCCGGCGTGACCTCGCTGAAGGTCGGCGACCATGTCATTCCGCTCTACACGCCGGAATGCCGCCAGTGCAAGACCTGCCTGTCGCAGCGCTCGAACCTGTGCACCTCCATCCGCTCGACTCAGGGGCAGGGCGTCATGCCCGACGGCACCAGCCGCTTCTCCTGCGATGGCGGCGAAGTGTTCCATTACATGGGCTGCTCCACCTTCTCCAATTTCACCATCCTGCCGGAAATTGCGCTGGCCAAGGTGCGTGAGGACGCGCCCTTCGACAAGATCTGCTATATCGGCTGCGGCGTGACGACCGGCATCGGCGCGGTGATCTACACCGGCAAGGTCTGGCCCGGCGCCAATGTGGTGGTCTTCGGTCTCGGCGGCATCGGCCTCAATGTCATCCAGGGTGCCCGCATGGTTGGCGCCGACAAGATCATCGGTGTCGATCTCAACCCGGCCAAGGTCGAGATGGCGAGAAGATTCGGCATGACCCATTTCGTCAACCCCAATGAGGTCGGCAATGACAAGGTGGTGCAGGCCATCCAGGACCTGACCGATGGCGGCGCGGATTTCTCCTTCGATGCAACCGGCAATACCAATGTGATGCGCCAGGCGCTCGAATGCTGCCATCGCGGCTGGGGCACCAGCATCGTCATCGGCGTGGCGGAAGCCGGCAAGGAAATCGCAACGCGGCCGGTCCAGCTGGGCACCGGGCGCAACTGGCGCGGGACGGCCTTCCGCGGCGCGGCGGGCGGCACCGACGGGCCGACAAACGTCGACCGGGACACGG
>NZ_CABSQF010000069.1:0-15998 GCF_902479695.1 uncultured Phyllobacterium sp.
CGATAGGCCCCCCATTTTTCCTTGCCTCCGCACCCCCGGCAAACCCCCAAAAGACGGTTTGTCTAAAAAAAAAAAACCCTAAAACCCGAACCCCCCAAAAAGACAGCCCCCTGCCGGTTCCCCCCCACCCCCGGCACCCGGAAAAACCGCCCC
This sequence comes from uncultured Phyllobacterium sp., assembly GCF_902479695.1. Lineage (NCBI taxonomy): Bacteria > Pseudomonadati > Pseudomonadota > Alphaproteobacteria > Hyphomicrobiales > Phyllobacteriaceae > Phyllobacterium > uncultured Phyllobacterium sp. Next base: position 154 of record NZ_CABSQF010000069.1, read on the forward strand.
CCGCCCGCAAAGGTGGAAAGGGCCGCCAACTCGTTCCCTATTGTCCCCCACCAGTATCAAAACGGAACGGGGCGGGGGAAAAAAAAATACATCCCAAATGGGTTGGCCGCCCCGGGGGAGGAAACGGTGCAGGGTATCAATGTCTATGGCCGGGTCCCGCCACAAGCCACACCGTCGCCGGGTACTTACAGCGATACAATCATTGTGACGGTCACGTATTAGATCGCAGCCATCGCAGTATTTGATGGGATCGCGGAAAAGAAAAAGAGTTCTGAAAAAGCAAAAGGCCGGGAGCTACCCGACCTTCCTAAACTTGCCTCAACACCAGTGCCAGTACATCCGTGGTCAAAAATGGAAACAAGCTATTCGCTACACGAGAAGCACTACCCTGACATTGCGACAGAATAATGACGCCCGTAAATTAAGGAAGCGCGTACGCAGTACAAATCGCGCTTGAACTCAAGGTGCCCCATCAAGGTAAAGACAGGGTTAATTCAAATCGGAAATTTAAAAAACCGGGCGAGCGGTCTGCGTGCCGGTAACGCAAGCGCTCAAGAGTGTCTCATGCGCAGGCGGTTGGGACGTCAGATGCGATGCAATCGTCCGATCACTTTTGTGGCAGCTGCGGGAAGATCCTCGGCAATCAGGCCGAAACCAAGGTCGTTGGCTGCCGCCGCGTGGACATGGACCGCCGCGCAGGCTGCCTCGAAGGGCGGCATGCCTTGCGCCATCAGACCCGCCGTTATGCCCGAAAGAACGTCACCCGATCCGGCGGTTGCCAAAAGCGGGGTGCCCTTGCTGTTGATCGCGGCCCGGCCGTCCGGCGCGGCAATCACCGTATCGGCCCCCTTGTAGATGATGACCGCATGGGCCTGCCTGGCGGCAGCGCGGGCGCGTTCGAGCTTTGACGGTGTATTCCCGTCGCAGATCCCGGGGAACAGCCTCCGGAACTCTCCTTCATGCGGCGTCAGCACAAGCCGGGTTTCCTGGGTGCCATGCGCCGAGGCGAAAAGTGCAGCGCTGTTGTCTTCGAATGAGGTGATCGCGTCGGCATCCAATACCAGATGGAGCTCCTCCTTGAGCAGCAGGAGGGCAATGTCCCGTGCGCGCGCGCCTATGCCAAAGCCGGGGCCGAGCACCATGGCCGACGGTTTGCGTTTGCCCAGGAATGCGCGCAGCTCGCGGTCGGTTTCGCAGCGGTTCAGCATGATCGACGTCAGATGTGCCGCATTGACGGCAAGGGATTCGGCCGGAGAGAGCAGGGTAACGGCACCCGCGCCACTGCGCGCGGCGGCCAGCGCGGAAAGCCGGGACGCGCCTGTCGCCGTCGCACCCCCGGAAAACACGGCGACGTGGCCGCGCGTGTATTTGTGCGTTTCCACGCCGGGCGAGGGCAGCAGCGCGCGCCAATAGTCCGGCGTGTTCTCGAAACAGGCGGGTTTGATCATCGAAAGAACGTCGTCAGGGATGCCGATATCGGCAATGACAATCCTGCCGCACAGGCCGCGTCCCGGATAAAGCAGATGGGCCGGTTTCTTGCGAAAGAATGTGATGGTGCAATCGGCCTCGAATACCACGCCAAGTGCCATGCCCGTCGCCCCGTCAAGGCCGGAAGGCACATCGATGGCGATGCGCGTGACCGCAGCCGCATTGCTCCGTTCGACAGCGGCGGCGGCCTTGCCGGCCAAGGGCTTGTTCAATCCTGCCCCGAACAATGCGTCGATGACGACGCTGCCGGCCCCCGGTTTGAAGCCGGAAAGTGCGGCCGGTTCGACGCTGCAATCGTGCCGGGCGATTGCCGCATCGGAATGGGCACGCGGCTTGTCGTCACTCCACACGTGAACATTGCCGCCGCTTTCAGCCAAAAGGCTGGCAACGACATAGCCGTCGCCGCCATTGTTGCCCGGACCGCACAGAACGTGAAAGGCCGGTGCATCGCCGTGGTGGTCCAGTACGTGGCTTGCGACGGCATAACCCGCCCGCAGCATCAGCCGGTATCCGTCGATCGATCCCCCCGCGATGGTCAACCGATCGGCCTCGCCCATTTCCGCCGGGGTGAGAATTTCATCAGCCATGTCGAACAATGCTTTCCCGATATGCGCTTTTCTGCGAAATGGTAGGGGCCCGCCGGGCGGGACACAAGCGGCAATTCCCGTGCTTGCCGGGATGCGGTGACGGGCGGCGCGCTGATCGACAATTCTTGTCCGCCGATGCATCCAAAGCCTGTTTCATGCGTTTCTGCTTGGCAAACATTGGAGAAGATCATGCCTGTAACACGCATCAAGGAACATATGGAAGTCATCGGCGCCGATGGTGTTCATGTCGGAACAGTCGATCACGTGGACGGTACCCGTATCAAGCTGACGAAAAAGGACAGCGGTGAGGGCTCTCATAGGGGCCATCATCATTATATCTCGACAGCGCTCGTTGCCGAGGTCGAGGGCAACAAGGTGCGGCTGTCGGCAAATGCCGATGTGGCCGTCATGTTTGAGGAAGAATCCTCAGGCAAGTAGGAAACCCGCCGTTTCCGGCGATGGTTTCAGGGATCAGCTCGCGCCGAGCCGTATCAGCACGGCGCGCGGAATATTGTAATCCAAGATAGCCGCATCGTGATTCCTCAAGCCGCACAGTTCGCGCTGGATAAAGTAGGCGTGAACGGCCCGTGCCGCTGCCCTTAACCGCATATCCCGTTCGGGCATGGCGGCAGCGGCCAGTTGTGCCAATGTCTGTTCGACTTTCTCACCGGCCCGGCCGAGCGACGCCGCCATTTCACCCATGATTTCATAATCGAGGGCGCTGGGCGCACTGTCCCTAAAGTTGGATGTCAGGTTTTGCGGCGGGCGAAGCGACATGGCGGAACATCAGGTTTGCTTGCATATCCTGGAATTTCAGCACAGGAAGCCGATGCAAACAAGTCATTTGGCGGTCTGTGCTGACCGCAGCAGATACTTGCCTTGGCTATAGGCGGCGATCCCGGCGGAAGCAGTCACGCCGACAAGGATGTCATAAAAGGTCTGGGGTATGCTTGCTGGCTGCAACCACGTGAAAATGAGCCAGCTGATCCAGAACGGGTCGATGCGCAGATAGTCGTGGCCCACCCATATCCACATGGCCGCCGCGACAAGACAGGCACCCAATGCCACCAGACCATATCCCAACACTGCCCGCATGCTGTTCCCCGATGCCGCCACCATTGATGTTAAGCGCGCCACTGCTGGTCGTGCAAGGATGATCCTTGTCTTATCGGTAAGGTGACAGCAACGCTGGTGTAATCTTCATTCGGTATGAAGGAAGCATGCATGGCCTTTCCAAGGGAGCGTTTTGGGCACTATCCTTTGTGAAGAGCGCCCAACAGGGATATCTGATCATGAAATCGGCTGGTTTTCTCGTCGCTTTTGTCTGCCTGTTCGGCATGCCGGCCGTTTCGCATGCGGGTGCGATTGCCGATCCGGTGGCACTCAAGCAACGCCTGGAAGCGCTGGTCAAGGGCAAGGATGGGCGTGTCGGCATTTGCGCGCAGGACCAGAGCGGCATGATGGTCTGTATCCGGGGCGAGGAGCGATTCTCATTGCAAAGCGTCGTCAAGCTGATCGTGGGAGCTGCAGTTTTCGACGCTGCGGATCGGGGGCTTGCAGACCTCAAGGAACCGATTGTTGTCAAACCGGAAAACCTGAGCTTATCCGTACAGCCCCTCGCCAAGATCGTGGAAAGGGAGGGCGTCTTTCAAACCAATGCCGACGACCTTGTGCGCCGTGCGATTGTCGACAGCGACAGTGCGGCGGTGGATATCCTGATCGAACGGCTTGGCGGTCCGGCCAAGGTCGATCAGTTTGCCGAGGGAAAGGGCATATTGGGTATCCGGATTGATCGCGACGAACGGCATCTGCAGACCGAAACCGTCGGCCTGCGCTGGAAACCGGATTATGTGGATGCGAAAGTGCTGCAAAAGGCCATGAAGGCGGTTCCCGAGGCCGAGCGGGATGCGGCATTCGAGGCTTATCAGAAAGATCCGCGCGACACGGCAACGCCGCGGGCGATGACCGCGTTTCTTGCCGCCCTGATGAATGGCAAACTCCTCGCCACGGGGTCGACACAGCGGCTTCTGGCCATCATGGGCGAGACGGTGACATTTCCCGACCGGTTGCGCGCCGGGACAGGCGCGGGATGGTCCGTTGCCCACAAGACCGGTACGAGCCGGACATGGAAAGGCGTCAATGCCGCAACGAACGATGTGGGGATTTTGACCGCGCCCGACGGCGGAAAAATCGCCGTCGCCGTGTTTGTCGCCGATTCCCGCGAAACGCCGACCCAGCGCTCCGCCATCATCGCGGGTGCGGCGCAGGCCGTGACGGAAGCCTACCGCTGACGCATGGTAAAAACAGAGATCAGGCGCCCGCCTGTTCCAATATCCAGTCGCGGAACAGGCGCAGTTTCGGCGAAAGCTGCCGGCCTTCGGGATAAACGAGATGATAGTCCCATCCGGTCGAGGCGCAGGTGTCGAACAGTTGAACAAGCCGGCCTGAATCGATTTCCGTCTTGAATATCCCCACTGAAACCAGCGCAACGCCGCCACCCGAAAGCGCGAGATTGGCGATGATCTGCTGCGTATCGATCCCGAAGCCGGGTTTGGTCATCACCAACGGCCCTTCCACGCCCGCCTGACGGAACCAGACCTGCCACCAGTCGTCGTCCGGCGTGATCAGGTGGTAGTTGAGCAGATCGGCAGGCTTTTGCGGGCGGCCGTATTTTTCAAGGTATGCGGGGCTGGCAAGCGGTGTGAAGCCGCCGGGAAGCAGCAGATGCGACTTCAGGCCGGGCCAATGCCCGATACCCATCCGCACACCGCAGTCGATCCCTTCGGCGGCAAAATCCACCAGGCGAGATGTGATGTCGAACCGTACGGAAATGTCGGGAAACCGGGTCTGGAAGTCGACAATGCGCGGGGTCAGCCAATTGCTGGCAAAGGTGTGTATCACAGAGACGACCAGGACGGAGTTTTGTTCCTCGCGGATCGCGCGGAACGTTTCGCCCAGTTCAGCCAGAGACCGGCGGATGACCGGCGCGACCAGTTCGCCCTTGCCGGTCAATGAGACCCCGCGGGCGTGCCGGTGAAACAACTGCGCGCCGGCAAATTCCTCCAGCAGTTTGATCTGATAGCTCACCGCCGACTGGGTCATGTTCAGTTCCTCCGCGGCCTTGGTGAAGTTTTGCAAACGGGCAACGGCGTCGAAAACGCGGATAGCTGGCAGCGGCAGGGAGGACATGATTTATCCATTAAATGGTTTGATGGCTCATGCCGTATTTTACGTTGGTTCTCCTATAAATAAACAATTATTTATCCAGACATAGAAATGAGATTGATGACTTTAGGAGTCTGAAATGACCGAAGTGCGATATTTGGGCCTGAAACTGTCACGCGTGCCGCCCGAGCGGAAAAAGCAGGAAGCCGGACCCATCGGCCGGCTGGCCGACCTTAACGAACATCTGCTTTGCGATATCGATCTGAGCCCCGCCATGCGCGCACGGCTGAAACATCCGGACAGAGACCACCGCTGGCTGGACTTCCGCCAGCCCGTCTAGCCCGCCAGGATTGCCCGCACATGATCGTGATCGGGCGCAGCGAATGCTGCTCCATCGCAATTTTGCCACAGGCGCTTTTCAGATTGGAACCAGTCTGAATGATCGGCGTTTCTAGGCCATGAAAGATGCTCAGTTCAAACCGGTGACTGTGGAGTCACTTCATTCCTTCAAGCTGCGGAACATCGGTTCGGTCGCGGAAGCGGCTGAGTTTTTGTCCCGCGACTGGCCGGGGGAGCGGGGAAGAATTTACCTGCTCGCCCGGATGGCCTGCAATGAGGCGATGGAAGGCCATGCTTCGCCTGCCATGGCCCGCTCGGTTTTCGTCCAGGCAACCATGGACGCCGATATCTATGTGGAGAACACCACCTGGGTGCGCTAGCCCGGGGTTTTCCGGATTGCCGCCCTCAGCGCACGGAGCAGAGTGCATGCAGTGTTGTTTCAGTCAAACCGCGGAAACAGGAAGCATGCCAGCCACGTGGCAATGACGCATAAAGTGGTGATTGCAAAAACAGACATGATGTCATCTCCAAGCCGTGTGACTAACATGGAGATTTCGAACTTTCAATTCAACTAAAGTACAGAAGTTCAGCTCAATGCCTTTGCTTCACCGCCTGCCGTGCTCTGCTTAGCGGTCGGACAGGGCCAGCTTCAGGCCGAAGCCAATGAAGATAGCCCCGGCAAAGGCATCGATCGCACGCCGTGCCCGTTGATAAGCACCGGCGACCGTGCGGTGGCTGAGCGCTGCAACCAGCCCCGCATACCAGATGGTCGATATGGTCACCATCACCACGACGGCCGCAGCACCGTGGGTCCATGGCGTGCCCGGCGCCATGGTGGCGGCAAACAGGCTGGCGACAAACAACGCTGATTTCGGATTGGCAAGGTTCGTGGCAAGGCCAAGGCGCCACGCGCCCAGCGGTGTCAGCCTGACCTTGCTGGCGGGGATGGTCATGTCGCCCGCCGGCTGGCGCAACTGCCACAGCAGCCGCAGGCCCAGCCAGAGGAGATAGATGCCGCCCGCTATCTTCAGGCCCATATAGGCAATCGGGGCGGCCATGAACAATGACCCGATACCGAGCCAGCCGGCAAGGCCCCAGCACAGGGTGCCCGTGAGGGTGCCTGCCGCCGCCGAGATGGCGATCTTGCGCGAACCGGTGAGGGTGCAACGCACGATCAGGAAGAAATTCGGCCCCGGAGTCAGCGCAGCAATGGTCCAGATGGCGGCAACGGTGAGCAGGAACATAATGTCTCCACGGGGATGTTTGGCTTGGCTATTCATAGCACTGATTGGCTTCCGGCCGTAAGAGCATTGGCAGCGCTGGCGCACGATGACCACAGGCGGGACGGCAGAAAAGCAAAAGGCTCAGCAGCGTCAGCTGCTAAGCCTTTGAGGTGACTGGCTCCCCGGGCCGGATTCGAACCAGCGACCAACCGGTTAACAGCCGGTTGCTCTACCACTGAGCTACCGGGGAAGAGCTACTCAGTCATCAGCGAAGTGGCCTATAGCAAAAGGGTTTCGCTTTTGCAAAGGACCATTTCGTTTTTTTTCATCTAATGTGCACAACAAATGATGACATGCCGCTTTTGCATTCCTACATCCGGGGTCTGTTGAACACGGAAAGGACGAGCAACCGCGTGACCGAACGCCCCGAAAACGCCAGTAATCATGGGCCTAATGCTGCCCACGAGCATTCTGCCGCGCCAAAGCGCCGGCATATGCGCATCTTTGGCCGCCGTGTGCCCATTCCACAATCGGTGGCAATGCGTCGCACGCTCGGCGGCGCGCTCATTGCCGGGGGAACACTCGGTTTTCTGCCGATTCTGGGTTTTTGGATGATTCCGCTGGGGCTTGTGGTGCTGTCGCATGATTCTGCGCTGGTCCGGCGCAAGCGCCGGCAGCTGGAAGTGAAGTTTGGCCGCCGCTGGAAAGGCAGCCGGGCTGCGGCGAACAGCAAAGCCTGATTCGCCTGGAACCGGCATGCCCTTGCAATGCTGTCCCTTAGAGGCGCCGGCGCGTCCCGGCTTCGGTGATGGCTGCAATCAGTGCGCGCAGACCGCGTGTGACCGTCTTGTCCTGGCGAATGATCAGCGCGAGTTCCCGGTGCAGGTGCGGCATCAGCGGACGCACGGTAAAAGGCCGCCGCTGTTCCGGGTCTCGCACCGACATGGCGGGCAAGATCGCCCATCCCAGCCCCGCTCGCACCAGTTCCTTGATGGCCTCGACGCTGCCCAGCGACATGACCGGCTGCAGGCTTACACCACTTTGTTCGAACCAGCGGTCGATGATCCGCCGGGTATTGCCTGACGGTTCAAACAGAATCAGCGGATTCTTCGACAGTTCCGCCGCCGTCACCTCCGGCGGCATGACCACGCCGGCGGGGGCGACGGCAACGAATTCGTCGCGCAGGATCGATTTTATTTCCAGCATCCGGCCCGAGGCGGGCATCGTCACCAGCGCAATGTCGAGCACATTGTCCTCCACCGCCTTGACCATGTCCGGCGTGTTGCCGGTGCTGACGGTGATATCCAGCGACGGAAACCCTTGCCGCAGGCTGCGCAGGAGCGGCGGGAGCAGATAGATGCAGGCCGTGGCTCCGGTTCCCAGCCGCACCCGCCCGATGGTCTCGGTCGTGTATCTGGCCATGGCATCCAGGGCGCCCGAAACCTCCCTGTTGATACGCCCCGCATGGGCAAGAAGCTCGGTACCGGCGGCAGTGGGGGTGGCTTTGCGGCCGATTCGTTCGATCAGGCGGACGCCAAGCCGCTTTTCCAGCTGCCGCACCTGCAGGCTCACAGCCGGCTGGCTGATGTTCAGCCGGTCGGCGGCGGCGGAAAAGCTGCCGAGCTCGATGACTTCGACGAAGGTGGCCAGTTGATCGAGGCTGAGGGAAGACACAAAGCTTTCCTTATAGTTCGTATAGGCGTTCAAAGCTTCTTTTATATCTCCTCAGATGCAGAATGCCACCGGGTTCCTTGGCAAACAGGGGGCAAAAAGCAGGCGCAGGAGACAGGATGTGAGCATTCGAGCAGGCAGAATCCGCACAATATTGCATCGGGTGGACTGCTATCTCACGGCCGCGCCACAATCGCGACGCCATCAGCTTGAGGCGCTGCGGGAGCTCGAGCCCCACTTGCTGCGGGATATCGGCCTGACGCCGATCGATGTCCGGCGCGGAAAACCGGAGAATCATTCATTGGATAATCAATTGCTTGCAGAAAAAACCTCGCCTCTTGATTCCGCCTCCGTGCATGTGCGCACTGCGGAAGACCGCGATATGGTGCCGATACAGGCCATCTATGCCTATCACGTGCTCAATGGCATCGCTTCCTTTGAACTGGAGGTGCCTGCGGTGGACGAGATGGCGGCGCGCAGGGCGGGCGTGCTCGCTGCGGGGCTGCCGTATCTGGTGGCCGAGGCGAACGGACACATCGTGGGCTACTGCTATGCAACGCTCTACCGGCCACGCCCTGCCTACCGCTTCACGGTGGAGGATTCGGTTTATATCGCCAACGGCATGGCCGGCCGCGGGATAGGGTCGCTGCTGCTCGGCGAGCTGATCCGGCGGTGCGAGGCGGGCAATTGGCGGCAGATGGTGGCCATCATCGGCAACAGCGGCAATACGGGGTCGCTGAAGCTGCACCAGCGGCTTGGTTTCGAGCCGGTCGGCACGCTGCGCTCCGCCGGCTTCAAGTTCGGCCAATGGGTCGACACGGTGCTGATGCAAAGGCCGCTGGGGCAGGGTGACGGGACTTCTCCGGCTTGGAAAGAGTGAGAGTGTGCGAGCGCCGTTGAACCAGAATGGGCACGCGGCGGCGGCATTGCCGATTCGTTGGATCACGACGATGTTTCGAATTGCGGTCGCGCGAGGATTTTGTCCGGAATGACTTGACGCCGCTGGCTTCGTCTCATAGAGAACGGCACCGGAGATTCACAGGCTTATGTCTTGTCTCCAGTGACGAGGCCTCGTGGCGGAGTGGTTACGCAGAGGACTGCAAATCCTTGCACCCCGGTTCGATTCCGGGCGAGGCCTCCAATACTTCCAGCCACTTCGCTCTTTATTTGCTCCTGCTGATTTTTTCGGCAGGTGAGGCAGTTCGTTCCCGATTTCACCCCAGCTGATCCTTGAAGCGACCCGTCAGGCTGTTTCGAACACCGCCCCGTGCAGGGTGGCTTTTGAATGATGCAATACTAAGGGATTGACCTAAGTTTTGATCCGACCTATAACCCGTTTCCATTCAGATGGACACGGGTGCTTTCAAAGGAGGGGGCCATGATACCACAGACCAGCGGCGGCATGCCGCCAAGCCAGCCCATGCCCGATCCGGCTGTCGTGGATCATATTTTCCGCGCGCTGTCCGACGCGACGCGGCGCGATGTGCTCGAACGGCTTACCATCCGCCCCGCTTCGGTATCCGAGCTCGCGGCGCCCTACGGCATGGCGCTGCCGTCCTTCGTCGAGCACCTGAAAGTGCTGGAGGGAAGTGGCCTGGTACGGTCACACAAGACCGGACGCGTCCGGACCTACGAACTCGAGGCGGAACGACTCAAGCTTGCGGAAGACTGGCTTGGGCGCCAGCGCGTGCTGTGGAAACGCCGCCTCGATCAACTGGACAGCTATCTCATGAAACTCAAGGAGGAGGAATCCAAATGAAGCTACCCGACATCACGATCAATCCCAAACTCGATCTCGTGCTTGAACGCGACCTCGACGTCCCGGTGGAGCTCGTATGGCGCGCCTGGACGACACCGGAGCATCTGCGCCAGTGGTTCGCGCCAAAACCATGGACGATCACGGCCTGTGACATTGACCTGCGGCCCGGCGGGACGGTCAATTTCACGATGCGCTCGCCCGATGGCCAGGAGTATCCGAATACCCATTGCTATCTCGAAGTGAAACCGCACGAACGCCTGGTCATCACCGACGCACTGATCGGCGGTTACCGGCCGTCAGCCAATCCGTTTTTCACAGCCACACTGGACCTGGCGCGCAACGGAAACGGCACGCTCTACCGTGCGATCGCCATTCATGGCGATGAATCCAACCGCAAGAAGCATGAAGAGATGGGTTTTCACGAAGGCTGGGGCACCGTGGTCAGCCAGATGGTGGAATACATCAAGACCGGACGCATGCACTCCTGAGGGAGTTTTGACCATAGCGGCGTTCACAGGGCCGCGAGCAGTACGCGGCCCGGCTTTCATGAGATGCCGGGCCTCTCGTTTCAATGTCCCGCAGGTGCTTTAAGACGGGTTCATTGCGGCAAAAGTCTCCTCGTAGCGGCCCTCCCGCTCCGCCGAGCGCCGGGCACGGTCGCGTTCGACCAGAACTTCGCCTCTCGGATGGTTTTGCGCCTCCAGCAATTGCATGACCTCGGTTACATAGGCGGCAACCGGCATGGCGCGGGGATCGGATGCCTGCCGGTCGCCGGTCAATTCCGTCTGGACATAAGGCGGCGCCAGCTCAAGCACGCCGACCGGAATATTGCGGAGTTGGTGACGCAGCGACTGCAGCCACGAGTGCAGGAAAGCCTTGCTGGCGCAATAGGTCGGAAAGTCGGCGCGGGGAATGAAGGCGAGGTTTGAACTGGTCGCGAGGATCGTCGCGCCGGGCCGGGTTTTAAGCAGCGGCAGGAACGCCGCCGTCACGCGCAGCACGCCCAGGATGTTCGTCTCGACGATCGACTGAGCGGCGGAAATGTCCCAGTCATCCGTTGTCATGTCCTCCGGCCGCGAGATGCCGGCATTCGCGATGAGCATGTTAAGCGCGGGAAAGCGTGTGCGAACCTCGCTGACAAGATGAGCCAACGAGTCCGGATCACTGAGATCAAGCGGGAGTCCCGCCAGACCCGGCCGGGCGGCTGTAATCTCTTCAAGCAGGGATACGCGCCGTCCCGTGATGATGACGCGGTTTCCGCGGTCGTGGAACGCTTCAGCCAGTGCGCGCCCGATGCCGCTGGTGCCGCCGGTGATGAGGATCGTATTGCCGGTCATTTGCATATCATGTTGCTCCTTGGGTTCAATCCGGACGCGAGGCTGACGGTCTGACCGTGTCCCGGCCTCTGTCTCGAGGTGTTGGCGCCAATGGGAGAAAGGGTTTTGCCGAACGGCTCCCCGTTGCTCGGACCGCACGACATTACGCCACAGCATGCCCGATGCCGGGAACACAGCTGGAGCCGTAGAACGGCGAGAAATGGGAAGTGGGAAAACGATGTCATACCATAAGCGCCTCTTGGATCGAGAACTCCCTGCTGGGATCCTCTCGACAAAGGACGCGTTGGATGACGGTAACGCCTACGACAGCTGGCTGCACGCGCAACTGTAATTTGCCAACTAGGCCCGCATACCGTGCTTGTCAAGACACTGCTGGACGCCTGGCATGCGGATGCTCGCTCCTCGGATAGCACATTGCGGTATCTGGCCCGCATGCCGGCAAAGCAAAACCCGCACGGCCGTTGCTGCGGGCCATGCGGGTTCGATCCAAAAGACGGGGTTATTGAGGGAAGGCGCCGGGAACCAGATCTGCGGGGCGACTGGACGCAGCGATCGGTTGGGATTCGCTTGCGGATTTGTTCTTGGCCAAAGCCTCGCGAAGCAGCTGCCATTCGCGCTCGTGGCGCTGGTAGACTTCCTGTGGAACGGTCTTGATCGTCATTCTCTCATGCTCCGAATTGAATTGCCGGACGTGATAACGATCCAAATAGGCAAGAGTTCCGCAGTTCAAATCAACAATTGCGACGGTCTATTACAAAATTAGCGGAGATGACGGAGATTTTAATTTCAATTTTCAACAAGTGATGTGATGCCATTTGCACTCCACTGCAAAATGGTCAGTAAAATCGATTTAAAGTATTGTTACTGCACCGCTTATTTCAGTTTTCATCATCTGATGAGAGCGCATTGCGGATATTTTCCGCCTCTGAATCTTTGAACGCCGGGAATATATCATTGCCGATCAGGCTGTGGATTTCGCGCAGATACGGGCGCGCAGTCGCGGTCTGGCCGAGGGCGAGATAAGACCGTGCGATGGAAAGCGATGCCAGCGGTTGTCCGTGGCCGAGGCACCATTGACGGGCAATTTCGGATGTTGCGATGCTTTCGTCATATTGATCGACGTCGAAGAGCGCGGCGCCATAGCCGCTTTTGATCCAGAAGTTGATATCTGTCCCTTGCAGATGCTCGTCCGCGATGCGCGAAGCCTTTTCCCAGTGTTTGACCGCGTGCAGATGGTCGCCGGCTGCGCCGAGGCGAATGCCTTCATTGGCCTGATCGAAAGCTTCCCGTTCCCTTGGGTGCATGGAGTGGGTCATTGCTGGAGCACCCCTATGAAAGCTGCCGGGCCGGTGCGCACAGCTAACTGGAGCGGCGTTCGGAATAGCGGCGATAGACGCCTCTGCCGGCGTTCTTGGCGATGTAGAGCGCCGCATCGCCACACCAGAGCAGGCTCTCCGGCGTCTGCCCGTCACGCGGGGCCAGAGCCGCGCCGATCGTTGCGGTTATCCGGATCGGTGCATCGCCGCCCAAATCATAGGGCTGCGAGATCGATCCGATGATCCGGTCGGCAACGCGGGCAGTTTCTTCAGACGTTACCTGGACCAGCACAATTGCAAACTCGTCGCCACCAAGACGATACACAACATCGTTCTTGCGCAGACAGGACTGAAGCCGGTCAGCGACCAGTTTTAGAAGATTATCGCCTTCGCTGCGGCCATGTTGTTCATTGATGATCTTGAAGTTGTCAATATCGATGCAGAGAATGGCAAATTCAATGCGGTCAACGAAGTCACTTTCGCCGTACGATGCGCAAAGACTATCAAGATGTTCTTCGAGCGCATCCCTGTCGGCCAGTCCGGTGAGTTCGTCGTGACTGACGGGGAAATCGCCTAGTCCTTTGAAATCAATCATTTACGCATAATTCCTATCGCCGCTTACCGATTCCTTCTGCCTGCTTGTGACAATGGCAGGTGCTTGCTGTCAGTTCAATAACAGAATTGGGTGCATGCGTGAGCGGAAAACAATGGCAAGGTAAATAAAACTGACTTTACTTTCGCTACTTTACCACGAATTTTCGATCAATTCGACACCTCTTTCTTGCGCTGCAACAGGACACCCTCTTTCAATGCCGCGCGGGGCCAATCCTGCGGTTGCCGGGCCTTTGCCGGGGGTATCCGTCGTTGCGAATCTCATGTCCGCCACGGTGAAAGAATCGCCTGATTACAGGCTGTTGCCGGTGATTTGCCCGTGAAAAAATGCGACAAGAGTTGCACAAAGATTACGCTGCGCGAGAAAGATGCGATATTTGCGTGCAAATGGCCCGTGTGTTGCCTCGCCACGGCAGACATTGATTGACGGTGGCTTAATTTTTTGCCACATCCTGTCCTAAATTATTGCTTCTGCTGAAATCATCCGGCAGGAGCCAGTTACGCGCTTGCAAGCGCTCTGTGTTGCAAGTGCCTTGCCAGGAAAGCTTGTGGACCATGACGCTGAACTTTGAAGATCTTCGCATCAAGATGGTCGACAATCAGTTGCGTACGACTGATGTGACCGACAAACCGTTGCTTCAGGCCTTCCTCGATGTTCCCCGCGAAAAATTCGTGCCAAGCGTCCGTCAGCCACTCGCCTATATCGACGAGGATGTTCTGGTGTTGGGTGCAACTGCGGAATCGGGTGCGCGTTACCTGATGCAGCCTTCGCCTTTCGCCAAGCTTGTGCAATTGGCCAATGTCCAGCCCGAGGATGTGGTTCTCGATGTCGGTTGCGCAACCGGATACTCGGCCGGGGTGCTTTCGCGCATCGCCGGATCGGTGATTGCGATTGAAAACGACCAGGCCCTTGCCGAGCAGGCGACTGCCACATTGGCGCAGCTTGGTTATGATAATGTGGTGGTGGTTAGCACGCCGCTGCAAAACGGGTATGCTGCGGAAGCGCCCTATGATGTGATTCTGTTTGAGGGTGGCATTGATCATGTTCCTGGTCCATTGTTTGACCAGCTGAAGGATGGGGGACGCCTCGTTGCCGTTGAAGGCGCGGGCAATTCCGGTCAGGCCATGATTTATGTCAAGAATGACGGGGTAGTATCGGGCCGTCCTGCTTTCAACTCTGCCGTGAAGCCGCTTCCCGGTTTTGAGAGGGTGCCTGAGTTCGAGTTTTGAGTGTCGCACATGAGACAAAAGTGCAACGGTTGACCACTTTGTTCGCATATCGAAAAATGTGCCGGTGGGTCATCTTGCAAATTGAAAGCGAATGAACGACATGTGGTCGAACCAATCGGTTCGGTCTGGGGTTTCCAAGTTTTAGAGAATGAAGGGGTTTATGGTGTTCATACCGGGTAAGCGAGTACTCACCGCAGCACTGCTGTCGGCGACGGTCTTGACCTCTGCGCCTTCAATGGCAGAAACGATCTTTGGCGCGATGTCCAAGGCGTATGACAACAATTCGACCCTCAATGCTGATCGCGCCGGTGTGCGGGTGACGGATGAGGGGGTTGCGATCGCCAAATCCGGCTATCGCCCGACAGTTTCGGCGACAGCCGGTTTGACGGCTACGTCACGCCGAATTGATGGGGGCAACACCAGCAACTCGAATGTCGGTACGTTCGGCATCTCCCTCAATCAGACGCTGTTTGACGGTTTCCAGACCAAGAACAACGTCGCGTCGGCCAAGACCCAGGTTCTGGCCGCCCGTGAAAACCTGCGCAACAACACACAGAATCTGCTGTTCAGCGCTGCACAGGCCTATATGGATGTGTACATGTTCCGGCAGATTGTGGTTCTGCGTCAGAAGAACCTGGAATTCCTTGACGAGCAGCTGCGCGCTGCCCGTGCGCGTTTCGATGTCGGTGAAGGCACCCGCACGGACGTTGCCCAGGCCGAAGCACAGAAGGCCTCGGCAGTGGCCACGTTGAACGTCGCCCGTTCAGACGTCAAAACCGCTGAAGCCACCTATATCCAGATTGTCGGTGCAGCGCCGACAGGGCTGAAGCCAGCGAGCATTGCCTCAAAGCACCTGCCGAAATCGATGGACTCGGCCTTTGCCATTGCAGCAAAGGACCATCCGGGAATTCTCGCAACACAGTATGCTCTTGACGCTGCGGGCTATTCGGTGAAGTCGAATGAAGGCGCCTTGCTGCCGCAGATCGGCTTGAGCGGCGGATCGAGCCACACGGATGTGTCTTCGGTCAGTGACTTGTGGCTGTAAGGCGGAACGTCGGAATCGTACTGCTCTCCACTGCGCTTCTCTCACTACATCGGACGCTCGTAACCCGGGTGTG
>NZ_CABSQF010000070.1:0-14861 GCF_902479695.1 uncultured Phyllobacterium sp.
TGCGCCGGGTGGCGGCGGATAATGACCCTGGCGCTGCAGCGCGTCAGGCCGGTTGACGCCGGCCGCATGCACCTGAACCAGAAGTTCATTCGGCCCTGCTTCCGGAACGCCGCGCTTTCCCGGCTTGAGGACCAGCGGACCGCCCGGCTGGGTGATCTCGACCGCGGTCATCGTCGTCGGAATTTTACTGGCCATGGGTAGCTCCTTCGGTTGATTCGCTTGAATGATTTGCAATTCGAAGCGGGGGGACTGTATCCTTTCAGGATAAAGCGGCAAGTGGAGGACATGATGTCACTTTTCGACGAGGAACCGAAACGCAGGGTTGCCCACGAGATCGGGCAGGAACTTTCTCTGCTTTCCGTCGCCGAGCTGGACGAGCGCATCGGCATCCTGCGGGCGGAAATCACCCGGCTTGAGGAAGAGCGCACGCGCAAGGGCAGCAGCAAGCTGGCGGCGGAAGCACTTTTTCGCTGAAACGGAACGTAAATGATGCGGATGTCATGATGTCTCCGCATTGCTGATCGAGACGGGCCTGTACCGGCTTGTTGCCGGCATCCGTCCAAGCATTGGGGTATCGCTGTGTTCCGTTCGTTCGTACAGGTCTTTGCCCTCTTGTGTGGCACGTCATTCCTGGTCATGGCCTCGGGCCTGCACGGGCTCCTGCTGCCGCTGCGCGGCGGGGCGGAGGGTTTTTCCACCACGTCCCTCGGTCTTCTCGGTACTGCCTGGGCCGGCGGGTTCATAACCGCCTGCCTGCTGGCGCCGCGCCTGGTGCGCCGCGTCGGCCACGTCCGGGCATTCAGCGCCTTTGCCGCCATTGCCGCCATTGTTGCGCTGATGACCGGTATTCTGGTGCATGCCACGGCCTGGATTGCGCTGCGGGCGCTGACCGGCTTTGCCATGGCCGGCGCCTACATGGTGATCGAAAGCTGGCTGAACGAGCGGGCGACCAATGCCAATCGCGGTCAGATCTTCGGCCTTTACATGGTGGTGAACTTTGCCTCCATCACGGCGGGCCAGATGATGATCGGCTTCGGCGACGTGCACAACGGCACCTTTTTCATGCTGACCGGCATCCTGTTCTGCCTGGCGCTGATTCCGACGGCCATTTCCACCGCCAGCAGCCCGAAACCGCTGACGGAAGTGCAGCTCGACCTCAAGGCGCTCTACCGCAATTCGCCGGTTGCCTTCGTCGGCTGCATGCTGATCGGCGTTGCCAATGGCGCGTTCGGTACGCTCGGTGCCGTCTACGGCGCGGCGACGGGCATCACCACCACGGAAATCGCCCTGATGATGAGTGCCTCCGTCATGGGCGGTGCCTTGATGCAGATACCGGTGGGACGCATGTCCGACCGTACCGACCGGCGCTATGTCCTGGCGTTCGTCGCGGGTGCTGCGGCCATCATCGGCATCCTGATTTTCCTGATCGGCTCGCGTCAGGCAACGGTCATCCTGTTCATGACGGCGATCTATGGCGGACTGGCCTATACGCTCTATCCGGTGGCCGTGGCCCATGCCAACGACTATTCGGACTCGCAGAATTTCGTCAAGGTAACCGGCGGCCTGCTGCTGCTCTATGGCTTCGGCACCATGGTCGGGCCGATCCTCGGCGCCTGGGCCATGGAATATGTTGCGCCCGAAGGCCTGTTTGCGATCACGGCGCTGGCACATGTCTCGATCATGACCCATGCCATCATCCGCTCGCGCATGCGGGCAGCCATGCCGATTGCGATGCGGGACAATTTCCAGACCGTTCCCTCGGAGCGGGCAACGCCCGAGGGCATCAAGCTCGATCCCCGGGCGGAAGCCCAGCCGGACTGAGGTTCGCAACGCTTTTCGTACAAAATGCGTTGACATTGACGGCAGTTTAAAACGACTATTCGGCATGGCCGAAACCGATGCATTTGCCGCCATTTCCGATCCGAACCGCCGCTATCTGCTGGAAGAGTTGCGGCGCGGTCCCAAGACCGTGAATGAATTGGCGCTTGGCCTGCCCATTTCACGCCCGGCGGTATCCCAGCACCTGAAGGCGCTGCTGGATGCGCAACTGGTCAAGGTCAAGTCCGAGGGGACACGCCGGATTTATGCCGTCGACGACAGCGGCTTCTTTCACCTGAATTTATGGCTGGATCAGTTCTGGAGCGAATGATGGCCGCACGGCGTCCGGCCAATAAAAAAACCCGGTCGCAGACCGGGTTTTTGTTTTAGTGCCAGCCCCGCTGCCTCTCCGGCAACCGGCTGAAATTCTTCTTCTGTCGGCCAAAGGCTCTAATGGCGCGTGGCGGTCGATCTCAGTTTTTCGATTTGCTCTTTCAGCATGAGCTTGCGACGTTTCATATCGGTAATCTTCAGGTCGTCGGTGGCAGGACTTGCCAGCGCTTCGGAGATTTCCTTCTCGAGTGCACCATGCTTACGTTCAAGCGTTTCAAGATGAGACTCAATGGCCATCCGGCTTCTCCCTTGGTTGGTTTCCTACTCGTTCATGCTCTGCCGGCCAAAGGGCGAGATTATGACAGAGCCGTGACACTCTGCCACCACTTGAAGCAATTGTCGAATTTGTTTCGTAGGATTTTCTTGTCATGTAAAATATGGTATTGCCACGTGCTGGTCCGGTATTCTCGAACACCGGACCAGACATTGGCTTCTTCTAAAGCAAAATACCGGGAATCACTGCATGTCCGACCAGGATCAGGCTGACATTCGATTGGCAGTCGCACGATTGAAACAGGAGCATCTGGATTTTGATGCCGCCATACAAGCGATGATCCAGGTTGGTTGTGACCAGCTTCGAATCCAGCGGATGAAAAAGAAGAAGCTCATCATCAAAGACAAGCTCATCGAGCTTGAAGACAAGATCATCCCGGACATTATTGCCTGATTTTCAACCGCTTTTGACCGGCGGGCTGCCGATAACTTGCAGCGTCCCCACTTTTCCGTTAATCCCTGCACGCTCCGCTGATCAGAGGATGTTCAATGGCCGATAAACGCGCTGACGTCGCAATCATCATGGGTAGCCAGTCCGATTGGGCAACCATGCGCCACGCCGCCGAGACGCTCGATGCGCTCGGCATTTCCCACGATGACCGCATCGTTTCCGCCCACCGCACGCCGGACCGCCTGGTTGCTTTTGCCAAGGGCGCGCGCGATGCCGGTCTCAAGGTTGTGATCGCCGGTGCCGGCGGTGCCGCCCATCTTCCCGGGATGGCCGCTTCCATGACGCCGCTGCCGGTGTTCGGCGTGCCGGTGGAATCGAAAGCTCTCTCCGGACAGGATTCCCTCCTGTCCATTGTCCAGATGCCGGCCGGCATTCCCGTCGGCACCCTGGCAATCGGCCGTGCCGGTGCGGTCAATGCCGCCCTTTTGGCTGCGGCTGTTCTGGCACTGAACGATGCCGCACTGGCAAAACGGCTTGACGACTGGCGCACGGCGCAGAGCGAAAAGGTCGCCGAACGGCCATCTGACGAGGCATGAGATGATTGCAGCAGGATCGACTATCGGCATTATCGGCGGGGGACAGCTCGGCCGCATGCTTGCCATGGCAGCGGCGCGTCTCGGCTATCGCACCGTCATTCTCGAACCGCAGGCGGACTGTCCGGCCGCGCAGGTTGCCAATGAGCAGATCGTGGCGGCCTATGACGATCCCGATGCACTGGAGCGTCTGGCTGAGCTGAGCGACGTCATCACCTACGAATTCGAAAATGTGCCGGTCGATGCCGCCGAGACACTGAATGAAAGCACGCCGGTCTTTCCGCCGCCCGAGGCGCTGAAAGTGTCGCAGGACCGGGTGACCGAAAAGCGCTTCCTCAACAAGGCCGGCATCCCGACAGCGCAATGGCGCATTGTCGAGAATGAGGGCGATCTGGAAGCGGCGCTTCTCGCCTTCGAGGGCAAGGGTATCCTCAAGACCCGCCGCTTCGGCTATGATGGCAAGGGCCAGGTCAAGTTTTCCGGCGCCAAGGGCGAAGATGCCAAGGCGGGCTTTGCCGCCATCGGCAGCGTCCCGGCCATTCTGGAAGGTCTGGTCGATTTCACCCGCGAGATTTCGGTGATCGCGGCGCGCGACGAGGCAGGCAATATCCGCATCTACGACATTGCCGAGAACGTGCACAGGGACGGCATTCTGGCGACGTCGACCGTGCCGGTGTCCGTATCGTCGACGATTGCAGGCCTTGCGGCCGATTCGGCGCGCAAGCTGCTCGAGGCTCTCAATTATGTCGGTGTTCTCGGCATGGAGTTCTTCGTGCTGGCCAACGGGACACTGCTGGCCAATGAGTTTGCCCCGCGCGTGCACAATTCGGGTCACTGGACGGAAGCCGCCTGCGCGGTCTCGCAGTTCGAGCAGCATATCCGTGCCGTTGCCGGGCTGCCGCTGGGCGATACACGGCGTCATTCCGATTGCGTGATGGAAAATCTCATCGGCGATGACGTGGCCAAACTGCCGGCGATTCTGGCGGAAAGCGGGGCCGTCGTGCATCTCTACGGCAAGGCCGATGCACGTCCCGGCCGCAAGATGGGCCACGTCACGCGCATTACAAAGCGGCTGTAGGGGCAAATAAATTCACTCCCGATGCATGAATCGCCATATGAATCATGAGTCGGGAGTTGACAATCGGGGCAATCCTTGGCTATTTCCCCGCAACGTGTTTCCGGCGCGCTTCAGAGGCGCGCTTTATTATTGGTGCCCGGTTTCGGGCGTAAAGATACCGGTGCTGAAATGAAGATCAAGAATTCGCTCAAGGCTCTCAAAGGCCGTCATCGTGACAATCAGCTGGTGCGCCGCAAGGGCCGCATCTACATCATCAACAAGACTGCGCCGCGTTTCAAAGCGCGCCAGGGCTGATTTACCGTTTCACGGTTATTTGCATTTGACGTTTCGCTGATACGGACTACGATCCGTATCATGCGGAACGTTTTTGCGTTTTTTATCGGATCTGTCCTGATGATGTCGCCGGCGCTGGCACTGGCGCAGGAAACGTCCGGGACTGATGTTCCCGCCGCCGCACCGCAGGCAACCGCGCTGCCGGGCAAGACCCTGGCCGAAAAGCGCGCCGCCCGCCTCGATGAGCTGTTCTTTGCCCTGAAGCGCGAGCGCAATGAAGCCAAAGCCACCCGCATCGCCGAACAGATTCAGGCACAGTGGCAGAATTCCGGCAGTGCGACCGTCGATCTGATGATGCAGTGGGCGGCCCTCGCCATGACGGAAAAGAAATATGCCGTCGCGCTGGATTTTCTCGATCAGGTCACCGTGATGAAACCGGATTTTGCCGAGGGCTGGAACCGGCGTGCCACGGTCAATTTCCTCATGAATGATTATGGCCGCTCCATGGCCGATATCCAGAAGACGCTGTCCCTGGAGCCGCGTCATTTCGGGGCGCTGGCGGGGCTGGCGGCGATCCTGAAGGATACCGGCAACAAGGAAGGCGCCCTGCATGCCTTCGAGCAGGTTCTTGCGGTCTATCCGATGATGCGGGAGGCGCAGAAGCAGGCGGGCCAATTGGCCGAGGACCTCACGGGTCAGCGTACCTGACTTTTTCGGGGGTTCCGGGCCGGCGGCCTGTCGCCGCCAGCCCGAATGATCTTTTTCAGATTCCTGTCAGCCCATCCGAGCCGATATAGGCAATGCGCAGCATGTTGGTCGAGCCGGGCGTGCGCAGCGGCACACCGGCCGAGATGATGATGCGGTCACCCGGATTGCCGAACTCTTCCTGATAGGCGATGTGGCAGGCACGGTCGACCATGTCGTCTAGGTCAGTCGCATCTTCCGTGACAACGCAGTGCAGGCCCCAGACGAGCGAGAGCTTGCGCGCCGTCTCGACAACCGGCGACAGGGCGATGATCGGCAGCAATGGCCGTTCACGCGCCGCGCGCAGGCCCGTGGTGCCCGATGCCGTATAGGTGACGATGGCGGACAGGTTGAGCGTTTCGGCGATCTGCCGGGCGGCAAGCGAAATGGCGTCCGCGCCGGTGGCATTCGGCTCGGGGCGCTGCGCATGGATGATGCCGGGATAGTTCGGGTCGCGCTCGACCTCTTCGGCGATGCGGGCCATGGTGGAAACCGCTTCGACCGGGTAGTCACCGGCGGCCGATTCGGCAGACAGCATCACGGCATCGGCGCCTTCGAACACGGCCGTTGCCACGTCGGACACTTCGGCGCGGGTCGGGACCGGCGCGGTGATCATCGATTCCAGCATCTGCGTGGCGACGACGACCGGCTTGCCGGCGCGGCGGCAGGCGCGGATGATCTGTTTCTGGATGCCGGGAACGGATTCCAGCGGCATTTCAACGCCAAGATCGCCACGGGCAACCATCAGCGCATCGGAGAGCTCGATGATCTCAGCAAGGCGGGTGACGGCTTGCGGCTTCTCGATCTTCGAAAGCAGGGCAACGCGGCCGCGCGAGATCTTGCGCACTTCGGCAAGATCCTCCGGCCGCTGGATAAACGACAGGGCCACCCAGTCGACCTCTTCCTGCAGCACGGCATCGAGATCGCGGCGGTCCTTTTCCGTCAGGGCGCCGACGCCCAGCGTGGTATCGGGCAGGCTGACGCCCTTCTTGTCGGAAATCTTGGTGCCGGACACGACGCGGCAGGTGATCGACTTGCCATCGGACGATTCGGCGACCAGCGCCAGCTTGCCGTCATCGATCAGCAGGCGGTGGCCCGCTTCGACGGCTTCGAGAATTTCCGGATGCGGCAGGAACACGCGGGTGTTGTCGCCCAGCGCTTCATTGTTGTCGAGGGTGAAGATCTGGCCGGGAACGAGGTCGACCTTGCCCTCGGCGAACTTGCCGACGCGCAGCTTTGGTCCCTGCAGATCGGCGAGAATGCCGATCGGGCGGCCCACTTCCTTTTCGACATTGCGCAGGCGGCGCACGAGTTCGCGCATGAGATCATGGCTGGCATGGCTCATGTTGATGCGGAACACGTCGGCACCGGCTTCGAACAATTTGCGAATCATCGCTTCGTCGGATGAAGCGGGACCCAGTGTGGCGAGGATTTTGACCTTACGGCGGCGTCTCATCGAGGAGGGGTATCCGTTACAATTGGAGCTGAGGGAGGATTTTCTTCCGTAAGCTGGACCATCCAGCTTGATTGTTCGCCGGTATCATACTCCTGAAATCCCGCCCGCTGAAACCCGCGTGCAAAACAGTCATTGATACCGGTAATCTTGAATTGGTTTTCCGCCACGCACATGTTGACCTTGCCATCCCAGCGGCCGCCGCTCTGGGCGTCCTCGGCATAGAGGTAGTAATAGCGCGACGTCAGCGGACCTACGACCAGCGTGGTGCAGGAGGATGCGTTGACATGCCACCAGCCCTCGGTGATCCAGCCGGTCTTCGCCCGGTAGCCAAGCGCGACGCCCACCAGATTTTGCGTGGTGTTGCACACGCGGAAATCCGCATGGGCCTCATCCGGCGCAAAGACACTGCCTGCTGCGAAAATGAATAAAAAAGCCGCTAGAAAGCTGCTCCATCGCGTCCGCTGATGCTGGTCAGCGCGGAAAATGATGCCCCTGCGCAATATTGCCTCCGTCCGTCTTAGACTCCTTTTCCGCAGTTTCACATGCATTGTCAACGCGCTAATGGGCGGAACATGCCGTTCCTGCGGACCTGTGACAAAAGATTGATGGTTGCATTCCCGATCAGGGCATGAAACACAAAAAATTCTCCCGAATAATCGCGCAAGAGAACGTTCCAATGCCGTTTTCCCCCTTTCATCTCGTCCATGGCAGCAATGACAGAGGACTGGTGCTTCTGGCCGATCATGCCCACCGGGATCTGCCGGAGGAATACGGCTCCCTCGGGCTGCCGCCGCAGCAGTTCGAACGGCATATCGCCTATGATATCGGCGTCGAGCCGTTGACGCGCAAACTGGCGGCAATGCTCGGTGTTCCGGCTGTGCTGGGCGGGTTTTCCCGCCTGCTGATCGATCCGAACCGCGGCGAAGACGATCCCACCCTGATCATGCGCCTGTCCGACGGGGCGATCATTCCGGGAAACAACCCGATGCCGGACGCGGAGCATCAAAGGCGCGTGAATGATTTCTATCGCCCCTATCACACGGCTGTTTCGGACATGATCCAGGCGGTTGCCGGGGCGAGCGGCAAGGCGCCGCTGGTCATTTCCATCCATTCCTTCACCGCCTTCTGGAAAACGACGCCGCGGCCATGGCATGCGGGCATTCTCTGGGACAGCGATCCGCGCGCGGTCGTGCCGCTCATAAAAGCCCTGGAAGCCGATCCGCAGCTGGTGGTCGGTGACAACGAGCCCTATGACGGCGCCCTGCGCAATGACACGATGTTCAAGCATTGCATCGTGCCGGGGCTCGCCCATGCGCTGATCGAGGTGCGGCAGGATCTGATCGCCGACGAGAAGGGTGTCGATGAATGGGCAGACCGGCTTGCCCCGATCCTTGACGCGATCAACGCCGATCCCGATATACATGTTGCCCGCCGATACGGCTCGCGCACCGGCCCACTGGAAGAGGTTTGACCATGAGCAATGTCAGCGAAGAACAGCGTATCGCCCTTGAAGCCGCCGCGTTCCGGCGGCTGCTGGAGCATCTGCGCGCGCGCAGCGACGTGCAGAACATCGACCTGATGAATCTGGCCGGTTTCTGCCGCAACTGCTTGTCCAACTGGTATCGGGAAGCGGCGGATGCGGCGGGCGTGCCCCTGTCGAAGGATGAATCGCGTGAGATCATCTATGGCGAACCCTACGCGGAATGGCAGGCCAAGCACCAGCGCGAGGCCAGCGATGCGCAGAAGGCCGCCTTTGAGGTCAATAAGCCTTCGCATTGACGAACCACGCCGCAGCGGCGGTCGAAACCGCCCTGATCCCGACTCTATTGTCTTGACTCATTGCGCTGTGGTCGGGCATCGGAACCGCAGAGGCGGCGTTCGCGAGTCGCACAATCAATTTTTACGGAGCAAGATATGAGCATGGATGATGTAGCGCCACAGGGCGGTGTCGAAGGTGTTGCGGCTGCGGAATTGCGGCAGTTCATCGAGCGCATCGAGCGCCTTGAGGAAGAAAAGACCACGCTTCAGGACGACATCAAGGAAGTGATGGCGGAAGCCAAGGGCCGCGGCTACGACACCAAGATCATCCGCACGATCGTCCGCCTGCGCAAGAAGGACGCCAATGAGCGCAAGGAAGAGGAAGCGATCCTCGAGCTGTACATGAACGCCCTCGGCATGGTCTGAGCCAGTTTTGCAAAACGCAGCCGCAAGGCTGCGTTTTTGTTTGGGGCCGTTGTTCCCGCTATTGATAGGCCTTGAACTGGCCCGGCGACGGGTATAATCGTCTCGCTGCCCGCCTATCTTTTCATGGTCCATTTCTCTTCCGACTGATGTGATCTGCCGGCATTCGCGTTGGGGCAGCCGCCTCAGCCGTCAGGGAGTAAAATCAATGTCCGTATCCACAGCGCAGCTGTCCATCAAGGCGCCCGCCAATTCGCGGTCCCGCGTCATTCTGGCCAGCCTGATTGGCACCACCATCGAATTCTACGATTTCTACGTCTATGCGACTGCCGCCGTGCTGGTCTTCCCGCATCTGTTCTTTCCGCCCGGCAACGAAACGACGGCCCTGTTGTCGTCCTTCGCCATTTTCGGCGCCGCCATGGTGGCACGCCCGCTCGGCGCGATCTTCTTCGGCCATCTCGGCGACAAGCGCGGCCGCAAGATCACGCTGGTCGGCGCGCTTCTGACCATGGGTATCGCCACCTTCCTCATCGGCGCCCTGCCGACCTTCGCAACCGTGGGCTGGTTTGCCCCGGCCATGCTGGTCGTGCTGCGGCTGGCGCAGGGGTTCGCGCTTGGCGGTGAATGGAGCGGTGCGGCGCTGGTCGCCACCGAGAATGCACCCGAGGGAAAGCGCGCGATCTTCGGCACGTTTCCGCAACTGGGCGCCCCCATCGGCTTCATCATCGCCAATGGCCTGTTCCTGATCATCGCGGCCATCCTGCCGTCGGATGATCCGTCGCGGCCCTCCCTCGCATTCCTCGACTGGGGCTGGCGTATTCCGTTCCTGTTTTCCGCCGTCATGGTGATCGTCGGCCTGTGGGTCCGGCTCAACCTGGTCGAAAGCACCGCCTTCGAGAAAACCGTCAGCAAAGGCGAGATCAAGAAGGTGCCGCTGGTGTCCGTGTTCCAGTCGCACTGGAAGCAGCTCGTGCTCGGCACGTTCTACATGCTTGCCACCTATGTGCTGTTCTACCTGATGACCACGTTCTCGCTCAGCTATGGCCGCGCCGCTACGGCCGGACCGATTGCCGGTCTCGGCTATGACTACACGACCTTCGTCCTGATGATGATTGTCGGCGTGGTGTTCTTCGGCATCTTCACCCTGGTGTCCGGACCATGGGCGGACCGCTGGGGCCGCCGCAAGACACTGATCTGGGTGACGCTCGCCATTATCGTGTTCGGCCTTTTGTGGGTGCCGATGCTGTCTCTGGGCAATGTTGGCGTCATGGCCTGGCTGATCCTCGGCTTCGCCCTGATGGGAATGACGTTTGGTCCGATGGGCGCCCTGCTGCCGGAACTGTTCCCGGTGAGCATGCGCTATACCGGATCGGGCATTTCCTACAATGTCTCGTCGATCCTCGGCGCTGCGGTTGCCCCCTTCATAGCGATTGCATTGTGGAAGCTCGGTGGCGGCAGCCCGTTCTGGGTTGGCGTCTACCTCTCGGCCATGGCCGTGCTGACATTGATCGCGCTGATCATCGGCAAGGAAACCAAGGACGTCGATATCGAAGCCTAGTTTTCCGGTCGCTGAATACAAAAGGCGCGGCCCGCTGAAAAAGCGGGCCGCGCCTTGTTTTTATGATGACAGATTTAGTAGTTCGGATCGTAGATCAGGCGGTCGCGGCTTGCCGGGCGGTCATAGACCGGCGCGCGGTTCTGATTCTGCTTGGCAAGCGATCCGATGATCACGGCACCGAGCGCCAGCCCGGCAACACCGGCAATGATGGCCGTGTCGCGGTTCTTGTGACGGTCGGAACGCTCGGACCGGTAGTCCCGGTTGCGGTTGTAGTCCCGTTCGCGATAGTAGTCATCGCCGCGATCGCGGTAATAGCTGTCGCGATAGGAGCGCTCGCCGGACCAGCCGCCATCATAACCGTCGGAATAGTAGCCGCCAGCCTGCGCCGGAGCCGATTGGAGGCTGATTGCGCTGATCGAAACGGCAGCAACCAGAAGAGCAGCGAGTATCTTTTTCATCATGCGGTCCTCAACGTTAATTCGTTGAGCACAGATATAGAGCCCGCCGGCTGAACCGGTGATGAATGCTGCCGTTAGCTGTCGTTCACAGGGTAACGGTGCGGGCCTGCACCTGCAGGGCACGGCCGGCGCCCCAGCCGAAAATGGCAACGCCAATGCCGAGCAGCACAAACAGGATGGCCGTTGCCGCATAGCTTTCCGTGACGCTGTGGATCAGGCCGACGAGCAGCGGACCGATGGCGGCGAGCATGTAGCCGACGCATTGGGCCATGCCGGAGAGGTGCGAGGCGACATGCGAGTCGGGCGAGCGCAGCACGATCATGGTCATGGCGATGGCGATGAGCCCGCCCTGGCCGATGCCCTGGACGACAGCCCACAGCCAGACCGTGGAGAGCGGCGCAAACAGCAGGCCGAGCAGGCCGGCAACGGCAATCGTGACCAGCGCCACATTGATCAGGCTCTGATTGCGGCAACGCACGGCAATCGACGGCACGAGCAGGCAGGTGAAGACCTGCGCCATGACCGACACGGAAACCACGACACCGGCGGTCGTCCCGTCAAGGCCGCGATCGCGCAGGATGGGCGCCAGCCAGCCGAAGACGCAGTAGGCGAGTGCCGACTGCAGGCCCATGAACAGGGTGACCTGCCATGCCAGACGGTCGTTCCAGAGGCCGATCACCTTGAAGCCCGCATGTTTGGTGCGGACCTTGCGGGCAAGGGCCTGCGGCAGCCAGATCGCGGTGACAACCAGCGCCGGCAAGGCCCAGGCGCTGAGCGCCAGCGACCATGATCCGCCGAGCATCTTCTGCACCGGCAGGGTCAGGCCGGCGGCACTGGCCGCGCCCGCACACAGCGCCATGGTGTAGAGGCCGGTCATCATGCCGGTGCGGCTGGCGAAATCGCGCTTCACCAGACCGGGCAGCAGGACATTGCCGATGGCGATGCAGCCGCCCGCCAGCGCCGTGCCGATGAACAGCAGCGGCAGGGATTCGAGCCCGCGCAGGGCGGTGCCGAGCGCCAGCAAAAGGAGAACGCCGAGGAGCGTGCGCTCCGCGCCGATGCGCTGGGCGAGACGCGGCGCCAGCGGGGCAAACAGGCCAAGGCAGAGCACCGGCAGCGTGGTGAGCACGCCCGCGCCGAAGGATGACAGTCCGGTCTGGGCGATGATTTCCGGCAAAAGCACCGACGCGCTGGAGAAGACCGGGCGCAGATTGTAGGCGATGAGAACGAGGCTGAGGCCGAACAGAATCTGCGCGCCAGGGGTTTTGAAATCCGGCACGCGCGGCTGGGGAACGCTGTCCACCTCGGCATCGACAAGCTGTTCGGCGGCAATGTTCAGATCCGCTGCCAGGCGGCTGGGGTGTTCAGGCGGAAGATGCTGGTTCATGATGCGAGCAACCGATCGAGTTCGATGAGAAGGGGGGCCATGAAGGCGCGGGCGGTGGATGCCGCCTTGTCCGGATCGCCGGATTCAATCGCGTCGATGATGGCCGCATGGGCCGCCATATCCGGTTCGGGCAGTTCGCCCGTGACCGTGGCCCGGATGATTTCCTGGGTGGAAACCGAGAAGAATTCGTAGACTTCGATGAGGGCGAGATTGCACGAGGCGGCGACTACCGCCTTGTGGAAGGCGAGATCGTGCTCGACATAGTAATCGTGCCGGGCCGTAGCGTATTCGCCGCGATCGGCCAGCAGCTGGCGCAGGTCGGCGACGACCTCCGGAGTGTGGCGCAGGGCCGCCAGCCGCGCTGCCTCGACTTCCAGCGCGCAGCGCGCCTCGACCTGGTCGCGCAGGCCGGTGCGCCTGATCCGCAACAGGCTTTCGTCCGGGTTGATGATCGAGCGGACATAGGTGCCGGAGCCCTGTTTGGTCTCGAGAAATCCCTGCGCGACGAGAACCCGCACCGCTTCGCGCACGGTCCCTCGGCTGACGCCGAGCATGTCGGCGAGGGCCGCCTCGTTGGGGATGCGGTCGCCGACCGGCCAGCGGTTGCTGACGATTTCGGCGCGTATATTGTCAATCGCCGTATCGGCCAGATTGGTGCGGGCGGCAGGCTGCATGGCGTAAAAGTCCCATAGTCATCAGATGACTTGATAATTATGGGACTGCGAGGCGCCTGTCAAGGCGCCCTCAGATGGACAGAGACCGGCAAAGACCGGTGTCTCAGCGGTAGATCACGATCGGACGGCGATGAACAATGATGGGAGCCGGGCGCTCGATGATCACGGTTCTTGGCCCGAATGCTTCGAGCGGGAACCAGTAGCCGCGATAGAAGCGGTAGCCCGGCCGGTAGTAGCCGTAGCCGCGGTGGCCATTGTAGTAATAGCCGTCGTGCCAACCGTAATAGCCGTGCCGCCAGTAGACGGGCTCGGCCTGGGATTGCAGGTGTTCGCCCTGTACCGGCAGGAGTGGCAGGGCGCTGGCGCTTTGTGCTCCGGCAAGCGTGGCAATGGCGACAAGACCGCCGGTAATCATGCTCAGGATGGTTCTCATGATAGCCTCTTCAAAGGGTTGGTTGGTGGTTCACGTTCTGATCAGCCCTTGCAGGGACCGGTCAAAGGGGCGGTTCGGAAAGAGCGTTTGCATGGTGCGCTCGGGTTCGAGACCAAAGGTTTCCGCGGCAAGCGCCGCGATCAGCGCGTCGAGATCCATGGTGGGTTTCAGGTCGCGGTTTTCATAAAGTGCATTCGGGGCAAGGCCCGGCCAGTCGGCCAGGATGCGGCCGCCGTTGACGGCGCCGCCGAGGATGAGCGCGGTTGTCGCCGTGCCATGGTCGGTCCCGCCGGTGCCGTTGGCGGCGGCGGTGCGGCCGAATTCGGTTGCCACGAGAACGGTCGTCTGCTGCCAGACGTCGCCAAGCCCGTCGCGCATGGCATCGATCATGGCATCGAGCGCCTTCAACTGGTTGGCAAGCCGGTTCTCCTGGCCGCTATGGGTATCCCAGCCGCTGGTTTCGATCATGGCGATGCGCGGGCCGTCAGGCCGGACAAGCGCCTCGGCGGCGGTTCTGCCGGCGGCGGCGGGATTCTGGCGGGTTTCCATATCGTGGAACAAGCCGCGCGCCTCCATCGCCGCACTCCAGACCGGATGAAACTGCTGGTCCCGGTCGTAGAGCTGCGCCACCCGCAGCAGGAGATCGTCGGATGCTTCCGGCAGGGTCGAGGGCGCGTAGGAGGTAACATCAGCCGGGCCGCGCAGGGCAGCCGGTATGGTCGGGGCGAAGGCAATGGCCTTGTCGGCCGATTTCGGCAGCAGCGTCACCAGCCGGTTCAGCCAGCCATCCCGGATCTGGTAGGGGCTGGTGCCGCCGGTCTCCAGGACGTTCTGGCCGTCGAAGTGCGAGCGTTCGCGGTAGGGCGAGGCGACGGCGTGCACGAACAGCGCCTGCCGGTTGCCGTAGAGCGTGCCCATGCCGGTGAGCGCGGGATGCAGGGCGAACATGCCGTCGAGCTTGATGGCATCTGAAGTCTGGATCGCGAGGCCGCCGCGCAGCTGCGCATAGGCGGGGTCGGCATAGGGCACGACGATGTTGAGGCCATCGGCGGGGCCCCGGCGGGGGGGGGAGGCGAAACGGGGGGGCCGCCGCCCATTGGGGAAGACGGGACCGGGCCGCCCCGGCCTCGGACCCCCGCCGGTGGGGGGCC
>NZ_CABSQF010000071.1:0-12985 GCF_902479695.1 uncultured Phyllobacterium sp.
CGCGCAGGAGTGGGCGATGACCGCACAGGATGTCCTGTGGCGGCGCACCAAGGTCGGCCTGCATGTGACCGACGCCCAGGCCGACGCCCTCGAAACCTTCATGGCCAAAACCGTCCAGCGCCGATCGCAATAGCAGGTGGCGGCTGGCCGCGAGGCCAGCGCATTCAGTGACGTGTAAGCGGTTGTGAATGCGCGTTTTATTTTCACTTTACATTCCTTGCCTTCGCGTTTGGTTTCGGTTATCGTTTCATCAACGACAAATGATCGCTTAGACAGCGGCTGTATCCGGTGGAACGCTAGAGTTGGGGTGGCACGTGCAAGCACGTCCTTACGGGCTCATTGTTTTCGGAGTTGATCTCGACGGCTGCGGCGTTGCCCAGCCCGCCGTGGACACGGCGTTTTGCGGGGTACCCGATAGCAGGATTTGGCGTTTCTCCGATCATGAGCCTGCCGGACCAGCGTGCACGCCGTCACTTCTTTTGAGCATGGCCGCCAGTCCAAAACGCGCCGTTTGCCGTGACGCAATAGCTGCTCAGAACCTTGTTTTCAATTCACCATCCGACATCCAAACCAAGGGGATCGCAATCCGTCTGGGGAGCCGGGAGGCTTGCGGTTGCGATCTCTGGCCGAGCCGAAACACCACACCGAACGCAAGAGAAGAAACAGGAGGAAAGTATGACGAAATATGTTGGATCCATTGATCAGGGCACAACCAGTTCCCGATTCATCATCTTTGATCGAAAGGGTACTGTCATTGCCGTCGATCAAAAGGAACACGAGCAGATATTTCCCAAACCCGGCTGGGTTGAACACAACGCGATCGAGATCTGGCGCAACACGATGAGCGTCGTTGCCGGTGCGCTCAAGAAAGCCAAGCTTTCCGCATCGGATCTGGTTTCGGTCGGTATCACCAATCAGCGCGAAACAACTGTCCTGTGGGACAAGAAGACCGGCGCGCCGCTGCACAATGCCGTGGTCTGGATGGATACACGCACGGACCAACTCGTCGGCCGCTACCAGAAGGACGGCGGCAAGGATCGGCTGCGCGAAAAGACAGGCCTGCCTCTTGCGACCTATTTTTCCGGATTGAAGCTGCACTGGCTTCTCGACAATGTGCCCGGCGCGCGCGCCAAGGCTGAAGCGGGAGAGGTGCTTTTCGGCAATATCGATACCTGGCTGGTCTGGAACCTCACCGGCGGCGCCGATGGCGGCATTCACATCACGGATGTGACGAATGCCTCCCGCACGCAGCTGATGAACCTCAAGACCCTGGATTGGGATGACGAGATTCTCAAGCTCTTCAACATTCCGCGCGCCTGCCTGCCGACCATCCGCTCGTCGAGTGAAGTCTATGGTGAGATCAAGGCGGCGCCGCTCCAGGGCGTGCCCGTTGCCGGCATTCTCGGCGATCAGCAGGCGGCATTGTTCGGCCAGGCATGCCTCAATCCGGGTGAAGCCAAGAATACCTATGGTACCGGCTGCTTCATGCTGATGAATACGGGTGAAAAGCTCGTTCCATCGACCTTCGGCCTGCTGACAACGGTCGGTTACAAGCTCGGGGACAAGAAGGCGGTTTATGCGCTCGAAGGTTCCATCGCCATCACCGGCGCCCTCGTGCAATGGCTGCGTGACAACCTCGGCATCATCCAGACAAGCCCCGACGTCGAAGCTTTGGCCCGGACGGTGGAAGACAATGGCGACGTGTATTTTGTCCCGGCGTTTTCCGGTCTTTATGCGCCGCATTGGAAGGACAGCGCCCGCGGCGTCATTGCCGGCCTCACACGTTTTGCCAACAAGGGGCACATCGCCCGCGCGGCGCTTGAGGCCAG
This sequence comes from uncultured Phyllobacterium sp., assembly GCF_902479695.1. NCBI lineage: Bacteria > Pseudomonadati > Pseudomonadota > Alphaproteobacteria > Hyphomicrobiales > Phyllobacteriaceae > Phyllobacterium > uncultured Phyllobacterium sp. The sequence goes on from NZ_CABSQF010000071.1 coordinate 1,830, forward strand.
CGCCTACCAGGTGCGCGAAGTGCTCGACGCCATGGTCAAGGACTCCAAGGTCGAGATCAAGGAACTGCGCACGGATGGCGGCATGACCGTCAATGAATTGCTGATGCAGTTCCAGTCGGACATTCTCGACGTGCCGGTCGTGCGCCCGAAGGTCATCGAAACCACAGCCCTCGGTGCCGCCTACGCCGCCGGTCTCGCCGTCGGTTATTGGAAATCCACCAATGACATCGTGGAAAACTGGGGTGTCGACAAGCGTTGGCATCCGGCCATGTCAAAGGCCGAGCGTACCAAGCTCTTTACCGCCTGGAACAAGGCCGTAACCCGGTCGCTCGACTGGGTGGATTAATACATCGTCAATTGGGGGAGCTGCGCTCGTTGCAGCTCCCTTTGTGCCATTCATCATCATTTTGAGGAGGAGGAGACTATGCATACACCATTCATCGGTGAACTATTGGGGACGATGATGCTCATCATTCTCGGCGACGGCGTCGTTGCCGGTGTTTTGCTGCAGGGTTCGAAAGCGCAGAATGCGGGCTGGGTGGCAATCACCGCCGGCTGGGCATTTGCGGTGCTCGCGGGCGTGTTTGTCGCCACATCGACAGGCAGTCCCGACGCGCACATCAATCCGGCAGTGACAATCGGTTTTGCTGTTGTATCGGGCGATTATTCGAAGATTGCGTCCTATATTCCGGCTCAGCTCATTGGTGCTTTCCTCGGCGGGGTTATCGTCTGGCTGCAATATCTGCCGCATTGGGCGAAAACATCGGACGCCGGCCTGAAACTTGCGGTTTTCTGCACGGGACCGGCCATTCGCAATACCGGGGCAAACCTTATCAGTGAAATCATTGGCACCTTCGTGCTGGTCTTCGTCATTGCCGCCATCTTCTCGAAAGCGGTTGCAGGCGCCGGCATCACCCCGGCCATCGGACCTTACATGGTTGCCATGCTGGTCTGGGCCATCGGCCTGTCGCTCGGCGGAACCACCGGTTACGCCATCAATCCGGCCCGCGATCTTGGACCGCGTATTGCTCACGCCGTGCTGCCGATTTCCGGCAAGGGCGGCTCCGATTGGGGCTATTCGTGGATTCCGGTGGTCGGTCCTATCGTTGGTGCTATCATTGCTGCGTTCTTCATCAAGGCCCTGATTTAACCCAAGGAGGCTGGCATGAAAAAGCTGATCAACGCTCCCGACGCTGTCGTGGAGGAAGCTCTGGACGGCATGACTGCCGCCCATGGCGATCTGATCCGAGTCCACCGCAACCCCAATTTCATCACGCGGGCCGATGCGCCCGTTCGGGGAAAAACCGCCCTCCTTTCGGGGGGCGGCAGCGGTCATGAACCCATGCACGGCGGCTTTGTCGGCCGTGGCATGCTCGATGCAGCCTGCCCGGGAGCGGTCTTCACCAGCCCGACCCCGGACCAGATGCTGGAAGCATCAAAGGCAGTCAACGGCGGCGCAGGCATTCTTCACATCGTCAAGAACTATACCGGCGATGTGATGAATTTCGAAATGGCCGCCGATCTTGCCCGGGCAGAAGGCATTGACGTCGAAAGCGTTGTTATCGACGATGACGTGGCGGTGAAGGACTCGACATGGACCGCCGGCCGGCGCGGCGTTGCCACGACGGTTCTGGCGGAGAAGATATGCGGCGGTGCCGCAGAAGCCAGGATGCCGCTCGCACCGGTGGCGGATCTTTGCCGCAGGGTCAATGCCAACGGCCGCTCCATGGGCATGGCATTGTCGGCCTGCACCGTGCCGCATGCGGGCAAGCCATCCTTCATCCTGCAGGAGGATGAGATGGAAATCGGTATCGGCATTCATGGCGAGCCGGGCCGGCACCGGGTGAAGCTAGAGAGTGCGGATCGCGTGGCGGAAATGCTGCTCGAGCCCATTCTCGAGGACCTGCCTTTCAAGAGCGGCGACAATGTGCTTCTCTTCGTCAATGGCATGGGGGGGACGCCGCAGATCGAACTGTATATCGTCTATCGCAAGGCATATGAGATCGCGGCGAAACACGGGCTGAAAGTCGTCCGCAATCTTGTCGGGTCCTATGTCACCAGTCTGGAAATGGCGGGCTGCTCGATCACCCTGCTGAAACTGGACGATGAAATGGTGAAGTTCTGGGACGCTCCGGTGGTCACGCCATCGCTGCGCTGGGGTGCCTGACATGATCGGCTGAAGCCCTCTGTCCGGGCTTCGGCCAAGCTGTGAAATCAAGTCCCATCCCGTTCGCGGGGTGGGACCATTGTTGTCAAAATCTATCCGGGAGATACTCAAATGGATGTGCTGTCCGTCGCAACGCTTGTCACGTGGATCAACCGTGCTGCCGATGTCTATGAGCGTGAAAAGGCCTATCTGACGGAACTCGATGCGCCGATCGGCGATAGCGATCACGGTGAGAACATGGCCCGCGGCTTCCTCGCGGTCAAAGCCAAACTGGCGGACCAGTCATTCCCGGATGCCGCTGCTGTCTTCAAGACGGCGGCGATGACATTGCTCTCGACCGTGGGCGGCGCCAGCGGTCCGCTCTATTCGACATTTTTTCTCAGCGCTGCGGTGAAGGCGACGGGCAAGGTTGATCTTACCCTTGCCGACTGGACGGCGTGCCTGGAAGCCGCCCTTGCCGGCATCGTGCAGCGCGGCAAGGCGGCGCTGGGCGACAAGACCATGATCGATGCGCTGTCTCCTGCCGCCGATGCGCTGAAGCAGGCCGCCGGCAAGCCGCTTGCCGAAGCGCTGGCCCTGAGCGCGGCGGCCGCCGAAACCGGCATGAAGGCAACCATCCCGCTCGTTGCGCACAAGGGCCGCGCGAGTTATCTCGGGGACCGCAGCGTGGGGCATCAGGATCCCGGCGCGACGTCCACCCATTACCTGCTTAAAGCACTCGCCGATGTTGCCGCAGCATGAGCGGCGCGTCTGATCACGTCGCGCTCATCCTCGTTTCGCATTCCCGCATGCTTGCCGAGGGTGTCGCCACGCTGGCGCGGCAGATGACCGGGGATACGGTCACGATCATCTGCGCCGCCGGGATGGGGGACAATGGTGACGAGATCGGCACCGACGCCATGCGTATTCTCGAAGCCTTGACCGAGGCGGACCATCCGGCGGGCTGTCTCGTGCTTATGGATCTCGGCAGCGCACTTCTGTCGGCGGAGATGGCGCTGGACCTGACCGAGGGTGACCAGCGCACGCGTGTGATTTTATCGGCGGCGCCGTTTGTCGAAGGTGCCATCGCGGCTGCGGTGGCAGCAGGGCAGGGCCTGCCGCGCGCGGAGGTTGAGCGTCAGGCAGTGCAGGCGCTGCGGCCCAAGATCGAGCAGCTGGGCGGTGAGGTTTTGTCCGCGCCGGAAGCCGCACCGGCAGATACCGGCGCGCCCGATGCCACGGCGGAGGCGGTCATTCCGGATCCGCATGGTCTGCATGCGCGCCCTGCCGCGCAGGTTGCGGCACTGGCTGCAAAATTCAAATCGCAGATCGGCATTGCCCGGGCGGAAGGCAACAAATCAGCCGCTTCGGCGGTCAGCATGATCGACCTCATGACGCTTGGCGTGCGGCAAGGCGATCGCCTCATCATCACGGCGAGCGGTGCGGATGCACAAGAGGCCGTATCCGCCATGCGCGACCTGATCCAGAGCCTGGCCGGCAAGGCCGACCCTGCAGCAGCACCCGCACAGGTCGTCGCAAAAGGCAATGCGACACCCGTTTCTCCGGGGATCGCCGTTGGACCGCTGACTGTTCTCAAGCGCCCCGTGCTCGAGGTGTCGAACGCATTCATTGCCGATCCGCAGGCCGAAATTGCCCGTCTGGATGTCGTCATCGCCTCCGTCGGCGAAACCTTGGGCAAGACGCATGGCATGGCGGGAGACATTGCGGCTGTTCAAATCGGACTTCTGGCCGAGCCTGGACTCATTCCCGCTGCCCGGACCAAAATCACCGATGAAAAATTGAATGCAACCGCTGCGGTTTCGGCGGTCTTTGACAAGGCGGCACTGGCATATCGCAGCCTTGAAGATGCCTATCTGCGTGCGCGCGAAGCCGATCTGCTCGATCTGCGCGATACAATCATCGCGGCGTTGCTCGGCCGTGCGGCGTTTGAACTGCCGGCTGGGCCGCCAGCCATCTTGCTTGCGGACGAGTTGCCGCCGTCCGTAGCCCTTGTTCTCGATCCCGCTCAGGTCCTCGGCGTGATCGAGCGGCGCGGCGGCGCGACATCGCATGCGGCAATCCTGCTGCGCGGGGCCGGTATTCCGGCCATCGCCAATGCCGAAGGACTTGTTCCGGCGGATGCGGCAACCGTTGCATTCGATGGCGCCAGCGGTGCTGTTCTGTTCGATCCGACGCCCGAACAAAGCGCGCCTTTCCTCAAAGCGCGTGATGAAGAAAAGCGGGATGCTTCCGGCTCCCCCCTGATTGACGGCAGCATCGAAATGCGCGACGGGCGCCGAATTGAGTTGTGGGCCAATGTTGTCGGCGTTGGTGATGCCAAGGCTGCAGTGAAAGCCGGTGCCTTGGGTATCGGGCTGCTGCGCACCGAAATGATGTTTCTGGACCGGCAGGAGGCCCCCGGTGAAATCGAGCAGATGCGCGAACTCAAAGCGATCTTCGATGTATTCGCGGGCAAGCCGATTGTCGTGCGCACGCTGGACGCCGGAGGGGACAAGCCTGTTCCCTATATGAACATGCCTGAAGAAGCCAACCCGTTTCTCGGTGTGCGTGGCTTGCGTCTTTCCCTCGCGGAACCGGCAATCTTCCAGACGCAGCTGCGTGCGATCCTGCGCGCTGCCGCCGGGCACGATGTGCGGATCATGCTGCCCATGGTGACTCAGGTCGATGAGCTCCACGCGGCGCGCCGGGCACTGGACGAGGCACATGCGGCGCTCGATGCTGCAAAAATCGATCATCGCTGGCCCATTGATCTCGGCATCATGGTTGAGGTGCCGGCTGCCGCGCTGACGGCGAAACAGTTTGCGCATGCGGCGGATTTCTTTTCCATCGGCACCAACGATCTGACCCAGTACACCCTTGCGGCGGAGCGGGGCAATCCACGGCTTGGCACCTTTGCCGATGCGGCCCATCCGGCCGTACTTTCCCTCATCCGCGATGTTGTCGAAGCGGCGGGAGCGACCACTATTCCGGTTTCCGTCTGCGGTGAAGCCGCAGGTGATCCCGATGCAGCCCTTCTTCTTGTCGCGTCCGGCGTGACCAAGCTCAGCATGGGGGCGGCATCCCTGCCGCGTGTGGCAAAGCGATTGCTCGGAACAGAGGTAAACCTGCGGGATCTGCGGGACCGCTGGCAGGATGCTGCTTCAGCGGCCGATGTGCGGAAAACCCTTTCGGACGGCGAAACCGGCGATCAACGTTCTACGAAACGGGCTTGAACCGTTCAGTGATGCCCGCCTGAAGTCTGGCTCCCTTCGGGTTTCCGGATAAAAAATGCCGCGATGACGGCGCCCAGCGAGATAATCGCTCCGCAGAGAAAAGCGGTTTTGATGCCGCCGGTAGTGGCGGTCAGAATATCGGCCCCGCCGGTAGCAAGGCTTGCCGAACGCAAGGTCATGATGGCGACAACCAACGCCGTTCCCGCCGCACCGGCCACCTGCTGGGTGGTGCCGATCATGGCGCTGCCATGGGAATAAAGCTGCGGCGGCAATGAACCGAGGCTGACCGTGAACAGGGGCGTGAACATGAGCGCGAGGCCGATGCTCAGCACGATATGCGCGATCAAAAGGACCCAGAAGGGCGTGTCCTGCTGCACGAAGACGAGACCCCACAGCACCAGGCTCAAGACGATGGCGCCGGGGATGATCAGCGGTTTCGGTCCGTACTTGTCGAAGAGGCTGCCGACAGTGGGCGCGCAAAGACCCATGATCAGGCCGCCCGGCAACATCAGCAATCCGGTCTCCAGCGTCGAAAGCCCGAGGACGTTCTGCAGATAAAGCGGCAACAGGATGAAAACGCCGAACATCGACATCATCAGGATCGCCATCATCGCGGTCGAAATCGCGAACGTCCGTATGGTCAATGTACGCAGGTCAAGCAGGGCCCGCCCCTGCTTTTGCAGCTGCAGCTGGCGCAGGACGAAAACCGCGATGACCACTGCTCCCAGCACGAGCGGGAACCAGGGCGATACGGCCGGGGTATGGATGGCGGCTTCGCCCAGTCCGCTGAGGCCGTAAACAAAACTGCCGAAACCGATGGCCGAGAGAAAGATGGAGAGGATATCGATCGGCGCCTTGATCGGAACCGTTACATTGCGCATGCGCAGGGTGCCGAGGGCCAGCGCCAGCAGCGAGATCGGCAGGACCAGCAGGAACAGCCAGCGCCAGTCGAGTGCGGAAAGGATCAGCCCGGAAATGGTCGGTCCGATGGCCGGGGCCACGGAAATGACAATGGAGATGTTGCCCATGGTCTTGCCGCGCGTTTCCGGCGGCACGAGATTCATGATCGTGGTCATGAGCAATGGCATCATCACCGCGGTGCCGGACGCCTGGACGACCCGTCCGACGACCAGCTCCGGGAAACCCGGTGCCAGCGCGCATACCAATGTGCCGGTGCTGAACAGGGACATGGCCAGAATGAACACCTGCCGCGTGTGCAGCCGCTGCAGCAGAAAGCCGGTGATCGGGATCACCACGGCCATTGTCAGCATGAACGCCGTGGTCAGCCACTGGGCAGCACTTGCCGTGATTTTCAGATCCGCCATCAAATGCGGCAACGCCACGCCCATGATGGTTTCATTGAGAATGACGACAAACGCCGACACCAGGAGCAAGGCAATGACAAGCCTGTCGCGGGCGCTATGGTCTTGCACGGGAGACGCAGACGACGTCCCATCGGCATAGGTCGGTGTATCGTGGGTCATGGAGCTGCCTTGATTTGATATGGAATCTGGATAGGCCCGGTTTGTCCGGCAACAGAAGCGCTTGATGCGTCTCATCTGTGATGACGAACCATCACGGGAGATTTCGACGGGTGCGATGGATTATTTTGAAATGTACATCGGCAAAGCGGGGCTCAGCATTGAACGAGGCATCGGAACAAATTCCTTGCGGACTCAAACGCGACTCATGGGAACAAGCATTCTCATTTGACTGCCCATAATGCAATAGAACGAATTCTGACAGACTTAAATATTTGATATCATATTCCCGAACCGGCCACTTCGCGCCTCCGGCGGATATGTGTTTCTTCATGTGCGGCTTTAGGAATTTAATTTCATCAATGAAATGGAAATTATAGCGATATATTAAATAGATGTCATGTTTTCATGATAAATTAATAATGAAACCGTGCGCTTACCAACGTAAGCGCACGGCTCGCTTCTGTGCTGGAAGCAACTATTTTGCGAGTTTATCCCAACCATCGGCAATCGCCTTGATCGCGCCGGAGAAGCTGGTCAAATTGGTTGGAAAACGCACTTTCTCATAGGCGCTGGCCGGCAGCATTTTCGTCTTCACGTCGTCTGGCAGCGCGATGTCCCGGGTCGGATGAGCATAGCCCTGGGCGAGGAGCAGCTGTCCTTCATCGGAGAACAGATAGTCGATGGCAACCTTTGCCGCGTTCGGGTGCGGCGCGACCGAACTGATGTACTGGGCGAACAGCATTCCAACGGTACCGTCGCTGGGAATGATGACCTTGAGCGGCAAGCCGGTCGCATCGCGCTTGGCAAAGCCGTCAAAATCATAGACCAGGGAAATCGGGCATTCGCCCTTTTGCACGGAGCCGACATTCAGGACAACGCCGTTGCGCAGGTTGCCGCTGTCGCGCAGTGTTTTGAACCAGTCGAGGCCGGGCTGCACATTGGCCTCGCTGCCGCCATTGGCATAGGCTGCTGCAAGGACGGAGGCTGTTGCATAGGTCGAGATGCGCGGATCGCGGCTGCACACCATGTCCTTGTATTGCGGCTTGAGCAGGTCATTCCAGGTCTGCGGCAGCTCCTTCACCTTGTCCGTGTTGACGAGGAAAGCGATGGCGCCCCAATAGGATGCGGCCCAACGGCCTTCGGGGTCCTTGTATTGCGGCTTTATGCTGTCCCACGAGGTATTCTTGTAGCTGGCAGCCAGGCCGTTCTCCAGCAGACGCGCGGTGAAATCGTAGCCGATATCGGCAATATCCATGACAGGTGCATCCTTCTCCGCGAGAAGGTGCGTTATCTGCTCCGCCGAGGTCATGTCGGTATCGACATGCTTGAGCGCGTATTTGCTTTCAATATTGGCGAAGATGGTACCGAGATTGACCCAGTCATCCGACATGCCATAGCTGACATATTGGCCTTCCTTCTTGGCGGCGGCGAGCTTGTCGTCGGCCATCGCCGGCAGAAACTGGGCGCTGAAGACGGCAGCGCCGATGATCATGGTAACGAGTTTCTTGGTCATGGTTTTCTCCAGAGGCGGGTTTGTTCGATACACGCCGCTCCCGCTTGCGGCGTGCATGTCGGTGTTTGCGTTCAGTGCGGGGTATCGGCTCTCGCGTTCTGGCGAACCCGCGTTGCACTCCACAGGATGGCAAGCGAAATGAGCCAGGCGAATGCAAAGCTCATGAAGGCAAGGGCGCTTGCCTGCCGGGCATCGGAACGCGTGAACTCGACGAGATAGATCGGAAAGGTCTTGAAGCGCGTGCCGGTCAGCAGATTGGCAAGGACGAACTCGGCGAAGGCCGTGGAAAAGACCAGCAGGCTGCCGTTGACAATGCCAGGTGCGATGTTGGGCACGATAACCCGCAGCAGAACCTGCGCGGGGTTGGCGCCAAGGCTTTGGGCCGCCTCTGAAAGCCTGTTCGTATCCACGCTTTCAAGGGCATTCATCACCGCGCGGTACATGAACGGCAGCGTGATGATGACATAGGCCGCAATCAGAAGATTGGGCGTGTTGATGAGGGGGAGCGGCAGCTTTGAATAGAGGCGGATGAGAGCAAGCGCCAGCACCACCCCCGACAGGGAAAAGGGTACGAGCGACAGGAATTCCAGCCATGGCTTGGCCCGCGGCATGCGCGCATGGACGAGATAGGCCGCAGGCACCACAAGGATCAGCGAAACCAGGACAGACAGTGCGGAAAGCCAGAGCGAATTCATCAGGGTATCGAGGAAAGCCGAGCGCGATGAAACCTTGATCCACCAGTTCAGCGTCAGTCCTTCCGGCCACAGGGTCCGGTCCCAGCGGGTTGCGACGGAAAACAGTGCCGTTGCGATGACCGGCACGATCATGAACGCGATGAAGGAACCGATGACCGGCGCCCGCCATGTGAGCGATTTCATGGTCATGCCGCATGCCTCATGCGGCGCACGAAATGCTGATAGGCAACGAGGCAGCTTCCCATGACAAGCAGGGAAAGAACCGCAAGCGCATCAGCCAGTGACGGGTCAAGCTTCACCTCGCCGCGTATGAGGGCGGCGATCTGCACAGGGATGATATTGACGTCGGAACCGGTGAGGGTCCACGCGGTCGCATAGGCGCCGAAGGCATTGGCGAACAACAGGAAAAAACTTGCCAGCATTGCTGGTGCGAGAATGGGCAGCCCGATGCCGATCCAATATTGCAGGCCGGAAGCGCCGAGGCATTCCGCTGCTTCCCGCCACTCCCGCCGCAGCCCCTTCAGGGCCGGGATGACGAGCAGAATGGCCAGTGGCAACTGGAAATAGAGGTAAGCGATACCCAGGCCGCCGATCGAATAGATCCGGAAGCCGGGATAGAGGTCGATACCGGCATAGCCCAACAGGATCGTGATGAAGCCGGTTGAGCCAAGCGTGATGACAAAGGCAAAGGCAAGCGGGGCACCCCCGAAATTTGCCGTGACATTGGCAAGGGCGGTCAGCGAAAGCCGGACGGTGGCGTTGGAGGATGTGGCAATGGCATAGGCGATGATCGTCCCCAAAAGAGTCCCGCCCAGGGCCGTTGCGAGCGACAACTGCAGGCTGTTGGCGAAGGCTGTGGCGATGGATGGCGTCAATGCCCGCGCAAAATTGCCCAGCAGCAAGCCGTCCGGCCCGCTCAAACTCGACTTCACCAGCATGAGGACCGGCAGGATTTCGAAGGCACTGACGAATGCCAGCAGCGGCAGAAGGCCCAACCAGGTGCGGTTGAGCTTTCCCAACCCAATCCTCTTCACGGCAGCACCACCACCGTGCCGTCACGCGCCACGATGACGTCGCCGTCAAACAGGGAACAGACCTGCCGCGCCACCTCGTCGTCATCCGTATCCGGATAGAGATGTGTAAGCAGCACGCGTTTTACCCCGGCAGACGCTGCGAGGCGGCCAACGCCATCGGCCGTGAGATGATCCGCCGTGACAAAACCTGTGGGGAAGGAGCACTCGCAGGCGAAAAGGTCTGCCTTGCGGGCCAGTCCGGCAAGGGCGGCGCTTTCGATTGCATCGCCGGAATAAACAAAGACCCGGCCATTGGCTTCAAGCCGGAATGCCAGGCTGTTGTCCGTATGGCCGGTCAGTGCTGTTTCGATGGCGAAGCCGGGAAAATCATGCCGGCCGGCAGTCAATTCGACGATATTCAGTTCGTAGTTTTCCGGCACCGTGCCATCGAACAGGTTCATGATGCCGGCAACGAAATCGCTCAAACCCTTGCAGCCCATGAGGGTGAGGGGTGCCGTGCGGGTCCATCCGGGTGTGGCATTGAAAGCCTGCAGCAAGGCGATGAGATCGAGCACATGGTCGGAATGCAGGTGGGAGATAAAAACCTTGTCGAGGTCGCGGTAGCTGAACCCTGCCGAATGCAGGCGCGCCAGCGTTCCCGCGCCCATATCAAACACCAGCCGTTCTTCGGCGATATTAACGAGGTAACCAGATGGGCTGCGGTTGGCGCAGGGAAGGACGGTGCCTGCTCCGAGTACTGTCACGTGCATGATTCATTCCTGGTAGCATCCTGTCTTTGGCACGAAGAGACTGCTTGGATAGGATTTATTTTTTATTACGAAACAGTGTTTACTATTAACGCGTGTCTGTTTAATGACAGGTAGGAGGAATTGTGCGCAATGGCTGAAGATCTCTACCGGGTACAGAGCGTGGGACGAGCGCTGGATATCGTCGACAAGATCGCGGGTTCGGGGCGGGAGGGCGCTCGTCTGACTGACCTTGCGCGGGATGTCGGCATCACGAAAGCGGCGGCCTATGCCATTCTGCTGACGCTGAAGGCACGCGGCATCGT
>NZ_CABSQF010000072.1:0-12149 GCF_902479695.1 uncultured Phyllobacterium sp.
AGATATAAGTGAAAATACGAAACACATCATTGTTTCGCGTAAAAATATTTGTGTTTTAACAATGTTATTTAGAAAATATGTATCGAATATCAAGTGTTGTATTGATTTATTTCAATTAATGATGCATATATCGGTGTTCTTGGTTTGTGAATGCTTGGGTATAATAGTAATAATCGGGAGGTTGTAATGAATAAGTTCGAAAAGAAGACGAGCTGCATTGTAGCTGGCTCTTTCATACTTGCGGTCCTTTCGACGTCGGCGCTTGCCGGAGGTTTGTCGGTGGGCGGCGTTTCAGTCGGCGGTTCGCAGAATGGCGGTCTGGGCGTTGGTGCCAGCGCCAATCTCGGCGGCGTAAAGGCGGGTGCTGATGCATCGGTTGGCGGCTCCAAGGGTGTTGCCGCGGGCGTGGGCGCATCGGTCGGCGGTTCAAACGGAATCAATGCGGGGGCGGGCGCCAGCGTCAACAATGGCGTTAGTGCCGGACTTGGCGCCAATGTCGGCGGATCCAACGGTGTGACGGCTGGAGCTGGTGCAAATATCGGATCAGGCGGGATCGGCGCAGGAGTTGGAGCCAATGTCGGTGGAACCGGTGGCATTGGCGCCGGGGTCGGCGTTGGCATTGGTGGTGGCACCAATTCAGGCGGCACCAGCCCGGGCGGTACCAGTCCCGGCGGTGTCAATACTGGCGGGGTCACGACGGGTGGTGGTATTCTTGGCGGCGGCACCAAGCCGGGCAGCCTCAATCCCGGTGTGAACAACAAGGCGATCGCCGCCAGGCTGGCACAGCTCACGGCCCAGGACAGGATGAAGCTGAAAATCCGCTGTGCGGAAATTTCATCCAACGCGATGAGCTATGACAGCTCGCTGGTTGCCCTGTGCAAGCTGCTGCGCGGCTCATGAGAACAGGTGCATGAGACAAGAATGGCCCCGGAAGGGGCCATTTCTTTGCCGGGACCGGCGCGGCGGGTGTCTGCCGGGCAATCAGCCCGTGCATTTCCGCCGTGCGATGGAGCGGGTCATGGAATCAACCTGTCCTTGCAGGGCGCCGGCCTTCTTCTGGTTGGCGGTGCGATAATCCGGCAGAATGGGACCGAAGCCCGTGATCACGCTCGGTTCCCGGTAGCCCGCGCCATTGGTCAGGCTGCTGATCTCGGCCATCGCGCTGTTCTTTTGCGCAATCAAAGCGGGGCACTCGACCGTATCGTAGTGCAGGGACGAAATTTTCTCGCGATCAAGCTGCCCCTGTATATTGCCGCAGCCGGCCAGCAGCACAGCCACAATAATCAGCGGAAGGTGTTTCGTCGTCATGTGCCAATTTCCTCGATCACGAATAGCGGGACATGAATGGGCCAATGCCGCCGTTTTGGCAAGATGGCAGCGTGAATCAGTTCGCCGGCACTTGCGGCAGCGCAGCATTGCTCCGGGCCAGGGGAAGGTGGTGGACGGCGGCAACGTCGCTGCCGTATGATTTGTCTGTAAACTCAAATTTATCAACGTGTTGTGCTGATTTTCATAATGAATATATCAACGTCGATGCTTAAAACTGTAGTGAAATATCGATTTAATCAGAAATCTCTAGCCAATTGGTCTTGTATTGAAGTTTTGGCTTGCTGATGACGCCCGCTCGCCCTTATGATTCTGTTTCCGGGAGCACCCGGCATTGCAACGCAAGAGTGAGGAGACAGGAATGCCTGGTTTGCTGCACCCACTTCATGACGGCCACGCGCCCATCATATTGCATAGTGCCTTTCAAGACGCCCTTGATGCTTTGGAGGATTGGGAACTCGGGCACGATGAACCTCAGATCGAGGTCAACGACCGGCAGGTTCTGATCAGCGCCGTGTTCCGGCGTCTGTGGACCTGCACCGACATTCTTCCATCGAGAACGCTGGATGTCGTGGAAGACCTGCTGCCATTGCGTTCGGCGGAGTTCAAGGCCGGCACGTCAACCTATGCCGATGCTGCCCATAGTCTATGGGAACTGAGCCTGCAGAAACGCGCGGCCTCCTACGAAATGCAGCATCACAACGCCTCCTGAGACACATTGGACGCTTTTTGAATTACCCGCCGCTTTGACCCGGCGGGTAATTTTTTTCGCATGCCTTATGGATGGCGCGACGGTTTAGCCGCCATGTTTGGCCAGCCACGCCTTCATCTGTTTGATTTCGCCTTCCTGCGCGGCGATGATATCGGTCGCAAGCTTGCGGATTTCTTCATCCTTGCCGTATTTCAGCTCCACCTTGGCCATGTCGATTGCGCCCTGATGGTGCGCAACCATGCCGCGGACAAAATCCTTGTCGGCATCGCCGGAAAATTTGATGGACATGTCCTTGTGCATCTTGGTGTTTGCCTGCGCAAATGCCTTGGATGACGGGCCCTGATCGCCGGTTGGCTGCATCGCCATGGCATCATGCTTCATCATCTTATGCTCCTGCGCCAGGGCTGGTGCGGTGAAGGCGAGGGCGCAGACAAGGGCTGCGGCGGAGAGATAAGAGGTTTTCATCGAATTGATCTTTCCTTAGGTCAGACAGACAAGCACAGGCTATGACCTGTTCACCCGTGCGTTATGAAGGATAGGAAGCGATCAATAGCGGTTTGGGCGGCGGCGACAGCGGTGCGCTGGCCTGGGCAATGAGGGGCAGCTCCATGCCGTGCGGCACCAGCATCCGGGTCGAGGCCGTGGTCACGGCGGCAATGCCGATGGCGGGAATGGCGATGCAGGCGGAGCATAGCGCGGGATGGGGCAGCTTGGCCGTGTCCGTGCAATGCTTCTGGTCGCCGGCACAGGCATGGGCGTGGCCGGCCATCTGACCGGCCGATTGTGCCGCCATTTCGTCGGCCAACCGGACAGGCGCCGCAAACACGGGCACCCAGCCGACGGAAAACGCCGTGAGGAACGTCAGAAGAATGGCAAGCCTGCTCATGGCGTTTTCATAACAGGAACAATCGGGAAGACGAAATCACCTTCTGTTTATTGCGTTATTGCGCACTTCTTGCCGCGGCGAGCGCCTTTTCCAGATCGGCGATGAGGTCTTTGGTATCCTCGAGGCCAACCTGCAGGCGGATGAGCGGACCCTTGTAATGCTTGCCCGTCAGCACCCGGTCGGACAGGTTGACCTGAAGCGCGAGGCTCTCATAGCCGCCCCAGGAATATCCGAGCGCGAAAATATCAAGGGCATTGAGGAAAGCCCGGGCCTGTTTTGTCTCGCCTTCGATGACAATCGAGAACACGCCGGCAGCGCCGCTGAAATCCCGCTTCCACAGGGCATGCCCCGCGTGGCTCGCAAGCGCCGGATGCAGGACCTCGATCACGCCGGGCTGCTTTTCCAGCCATCGCGCTATTTCGAGCGCGTTTTCGCCATGGCGCTCCAGGCGCAGTGCCATCGTGCGCAAGCCGCGCAGGACATAATAGGCATCGTCGCCGCCCACGCACAGACCAATGGCCGTATAGGTATCGTCCAGCTGCCTGAAGCATTTTTCATTGGCGGAAATCGTGCCCATGAGAATATCCGAATGGCCGGACGGATATTTCGTTGCCGCGTGAATGGAGATATCGACGCCGAAATCCAGCGGCTTCAGGTAGAGCGGCGTTGCCCAGGTATTGTCCATCATGACGATGGCGCCTGCCGCGTGCGCCTTCTCGACGATTGCCGGAATATCCTGAATTTCGAACGTGTTGGAGCCGGGGGATTCGGTAAAGACAACAGCCGTGTTGGGACGGATGAGCCTTTCGATGCCGGCGCCGACCAGCGGATCGTAGTACTCGACCTCGATGCCGAGCCGCTTGAGCGTCGTATCGCAGAAATAGCGCGTGTTGCCGTAGACGCTGTCGACCATCAGCAGGTGATCGCCCGGCGACAGGAACGCCAAAAGGGGAATGGTTACCGCGGCAAGGCCGGACGGCACGAGCAGCGTGCCGAACGAGCCCTCCAGTTCGTCGATGGCCTGGCACAGCGCGTCGGTCGTGGGGGTTCCGTGCGTGCCATAGCCGTATTTCTGCTTGTGGCTGGCCATGGTTTCCGCATCGGGGAACAGTACCGTCGAGGCATGGACAATGGGCGGATTGACGAAACCGTGATAATCCCTGGGATCGTAGCCTCCATGGGCCAGGCGTGTGTTGATCCCGAATTTTGCCATTTTGTCCGACTCTCTGCCCATGGAATATCCTCTGCACTGCGATGCCAACAATTGTAACTGCTGGGAGAAGTCGATAAAGCCACGGCGTTCCTGTTGCAACAGGCGAGCACAGCGGGCGTGGAAGAATAAGGCCGCTTGGGTCGATGGGAGAAACAATGACTGATGCCAGCAATCCGCAATCCCTGTCCGGCCTGAAGCGCGCGCGCCGCTCGATCGTCAATTTCCTGCGCCGCATGCGGGCACCGGCCTATCCGAGCAGCCCGGCAGCCTGGACCGGGGGCATGTCGATGGCGGCGGTCCTGATCTTTTTCTTCATTCTGCTGCTGCATCCCTTCGACGATCCGCTGTCGCGCAACCTGTCCTCGCATCAGGGGCCGCTGAGTTCCCTGCGGCTGCTGACGGATATCGGTTTGTCGCAATGGTATCTGATCCCGGCCTTTTTCATTGCGGTTTGTCTGATCGGTATCGACTGGCGCAAGCTGCCCCATGCCAAACGCGTGCGTCTCGGCCTCATCTATGCCCAGGCAACGTTTGCATTCTGGTCCGTGGCGCTGTCGGGAATCCTCACCAATATCGCCAAGTTCTGCATCGGGCGGGCCCGGCCGAAATTCATCGACACCCTTGGGGCCAACGGCTTTTCGCCGTTTCACGCAGGGTATGATTTCGCCAGTTTCCCCTCGGGGCACTCCACCACGATGGGTGCGGTCGGCGCGGTTCTGGCGCTATGGTTTCCGCGCTGGCGCGTGCCGATCATCCTGGCGACCATGTTCATTGCCTTTACGCGCATCATCGCCAGGGCGCATTATCCGACGGATGTGGTCGCGGGCTACAGCGTGGGCTTCCTGTTCACCCTTGCGCTTGCCAGATTCCTCGCCGGGCGCCGGGCGGCTTTTCTGTTCGATGGCACTCGATTCTTCCCGGTTTTGCGTTTTCGCGAGCGCTTCTGGCGCTGATCGGGGTTTTTGACCAAGAAATAATCGAAAATTCCATTCCGAAGCAGCCATTCCGCCGTTTCTGCAAAAATATTGAGCAAAGATTATCCCTTGACCAAACACGTAGAATGGCCTTCGATACAGGGGTGAATGGGAGACATGCTGGAGCCTTAAAAGGGTGTGGGGGAACCCGCTGGCATGTAAAATTTCTCTCTTGGGAACCACGGGCAACAATTAAAAGGGTTTAGTCGTTATGAAAAATCTTGTTTTGAAGAGCGTTCTGGGGGTATCGGCGCTGCTCTTGCTGGCTTCTGCGGCCTCTGCCGGCACGCTGGATGACGTCAAGAAAAAGGGCTTTCTGCAATGTGGCGTCAACACCGGCCTGGCCGGATTTGCTTCGCCGAACGACAAGGGCGAATGGTCCGGTTTTGACGTCGACTATTGCCGCGCTGTCGCCGCCGCCATTTTTGGCGATGCAACCAAGGTGAAATTTACGCCGCTTTCCGCCAAGGACCGCCTGCCAGCGCTGCAGTCCGGTGAAATCGACGTTCTGATTCGCAACACCACATGGACGCTGAGCCGTGACTCGCAGGGCTTTGATTTCACCGGCGTCAATTATTATGACGGCCAGGGCTTCATGATCAACGCCAAGAAGCTGTCGGGCATCAATTCCGCATTGCAGCTTTCGGGCGCTTCGGTCTGCGTTCAGTCCGGGACCACGACGGAGCTCAATCTGGCCGACTATTTCAAGGCCAACAAGATGGAATACAATCCCGTCGTGTTCGAGAAGCTTGAAGAGGTCAACGCCGCCTATGATGCCGGACGTTGCGACGTGTACACCACGGACCAGTCCGGCCTGTACGCCATTCGCCTGACGCTGTCGGCACCGGACGATCACGTCGTTCTGCCGGAAATCATTT
Source organism: uncultured Phyllobacterium sp. (assembly GCF_902479695.1). Lineage (NCBI taxonomy): Bacteria > Pseudomonadati > Pseudomonadota > Alphaproteobacteria > Hyphomicrobiales > Phyllobacteriaceae > Phyllobacterium > uncultured Phyllobacterium sp. The sequence goes on from NZ_CABSQF010000072.1 coordinate 5,990, forward strand.
CCAAGGAGCCGCTCGGTCCCGTTGTCCGTCAGGGCGACAGCCAGTGGGCGCACGTCATCCGCTGGGTGCATTACGCCATGCTGACGGCCGAAGAGCTTGGCATCACCAAGGCCAATGTCCAGGATCTGATCAAGAGCGACAGCCCGGAAATCAAGCGCGTGCTCGGCCAGGAAGCCAACACCAAGCTTGGCACCGATCTCGGCCTGACCAATGATTGGGTTGTCAACATCGTCAAGGCCGTGGGCAATTACGGCGAAGTGTTCGAATCCAATATCGGTTCGGGCAGCAAGCTGAAGATTGCGCGCGGCATCAATGCTCAGTGGAGCAAGGGCGGCCTGCAATACGCAATGCCGATCCGCTGATTTTTTGAAGTCATCGATCTGAAATCCGGGAAGGGGGATCGTCCTCCTTTCCGGGGGAACAATTAAAAAAATAACAAAAATAAAAAATAATAAAAATAAACGGTTAAAAGAAATGAGGGGTCAATGGCATCGCAGGATATTACGCCTGCCGGTACAGGCAGCGCCAAAGTATCACTTCTGAACGATCCGAGAATTCGCGGCTATATCTATCAGCTCGTCGTTCTGGTTGTACTGGTTGCTGTGGGTTACTGGTTTGTCAACAACACTATTGCCAATCTGCAGCGCGCCAATCTGGCAACGGGTTTCGGTTTTCTCGACGGCCGCTCCGGATTTGATATCAGCTCGCATCCGTTCACCGACTACTCAAGCGACTCGACCTATATAAAGGCGCTTTATGTCGGTATTTTGAACACGATGCTGGTTGCCGTCGTCGGTATCATCACCGCGACGATCATCGGCTTCATCATCGGCGTCGGGCGGCTTTCGCACAACTGGCTTATCCGCAAACTGTGTACGGTCTATGTCGAGGTTTTCCGCAATATTCCGCCGCTGCTGGTTATTTTCTTCTGGTATTCCGGCGTTTTGGCGGTTTTGCCCCAGGCACGACAGAGCATCGCGCTGCCGTTCAGTTTCCTGAACAATCGCGGTTTCTTCTTTGCCGTGCCGGTTTTCGGCCAGGGTGCCTGGCTGGCTGGCGTTGCCTTTGTGCTTGCCGTCATCGGCGCCTTTCTGGTCCGTCGCTGGGCCAATAAACGGCAGATGGCGACCGGCCAGCGCTTTCCGGTGTTGTGGACCTCGCTGGCGCTGATCATCGGCCTGCCTTTCCTGGCATTCGCGCTCAAGGGCTTTCCGGTTACCATGAATTATCCGGAACTCGGCGGCTTCAACATCAAGGGCGGCGCTCTGGTCGGACCGGAGTTCATGTCGCTCTATCTCGCGCTGTCCTTCTACACCGCATCCTTCATTGCCGAGATCGTCCGCGCCGGCATTCGCGGTGTGGGAAAAGGCCAGAGTGAGGCGTCGCATGCGCTCGGGCTGCGCGCAGGCACAACGACGCGGCTTGTCGTCGTGCCGCAGGCCCTGCGCATCATCATTCCGCCGCTGACCAGCCAGTATCTCAACCTGACGAAGAACTCGTCGCTTGCGGTCGCGGTCGGCTATCCCGATCTGTTTGCCGTCGGCGGAACCATCCTCAACCAGACCGGCCGTTCCATTGAAGTGGTGGCGATTTTCATTGTGATCTATCTCAGCCTGAGCGTGCTCACATCGCTGTTCATGAACTGGTTCAACGCCAAAATGGCATTGGTGGAGCGCTGATCATGGCCGATAACAATCTGAGTTTCGTTCGTACCGAAATGCTGCAGGGCCAGACGCCGCCGCTGGGCGAGCGGGGAATCGTCCGCTGGATACGCATCAACCTGATGGCAACGCCCGCCGATGCCGCTCTGACGGTGTTTGCGCTCTTCCTTCTCGTCTGGTTCGTGCCGCCGATGATCAACTGGCTGTTCGTCCAGGCTTCCTGGTCGGGGGTGGATCGGGCGGTTTGCGCGACGGTGTCCCAGGGCGGTACCCAGCCGGAAGGCTGGTCGGGTGCCTGCTGGGCCTATGTGAACGCCAATTTCAACCAGTTCATGTATGGCCGCTATCCGCAGGACCAGCACTGGCGTGTCAACATTGTCGGCGTCATGTTCGTCGTCCTGTTGGTTCCGCTGCTGATCCCGAGGATTCCCTTCAAATCCGCCAATGCGATCGTGTTCTTCTTTGTCTTCCCGATCGTTGCATTCTTCCTGCTGGTTGGCGGCTGGTTTGGCCTTCCCTATATCGAAACGGCGACGTGGGGCGGCCTGCTTGTCACGCTGGTTCTGTCTTTCGTCGGCATTTCCGTGTCCTTGCCGCTCGGCATCGTCCTGGCCTTGGGACGCCGGTCGAAAATGCCCGTCATCAAGATGCTGTGCGTCGTTTTCATCGAAATGGTGCGGGGCATCCCTCTGGTGACCGTGCTGTTCATGGCCAGTTACATGCTGCCATTGTTCCTGCCGCCGGGCGTGACCTTCGACAAGTTCCTCCGCGCCCTGATCGGCGTGGCGCTGTTCGCATCGGCCTATATGGCGGAAGTGGTGCGCGGCGGCCTGCAGGCAATTCCCAAAGGGCAGTACGAAGGTGCTGACTCGCTGGGATTGAGCTACTGGCAGAAAACCGGCCTCATCATCCTGCCGCAGGCGCTGAAGATGGTGATCCCGGGGATCGTCAACACCTTCATCGGTCTGTTCAAGGATACATCGCTGGTGTCCATCATCAGCATGTTCGATCTGCTCGGAACCGTGCGTCAGCACTTCAACGATGCCAATTGGGCATCCCCGCAAACCCCCATATCCGGCCTGATTTTCGCCGGTTTCGTATTCTGGATTTTCTGTTTCGGCATGTCGCGTTATTCCATCTTCATGGAACGCAGGCTGGACACAGGACATAAACGCTAAGGAGCATCTGCATGACCACTCAAAACGTTGTCGATCCATCCGAAATTCATGTCGACCGCTCGCTCATGCAGGTCTCCAAGACCGATGTAGCCGTCGAGATTACCAACATGAACAAGTGGTATGGCGATTTCCACGTCCTCAAGGACATCAACCTCAAGGTGATGCGCGGCGAGCGCATCGTCATTGCCGGACCTTCGGGGTCGGGCAAGTCGACGATGATCCGCTGCATCAACCGCCTCGAAGAGCACCAGAGCGGCAAGATCCTTGTCGACGGCATCGAACTGACCAACGACCTGAAAAAGATCGATGAAGTCCGGCGCGAAGTGGGCATGGTGTTCCAGCACTTCAACCTGTTTCCGCACCTGACGATTCTGGAAAATTGCACACTCGCGCCGATCTGGGTGCGCAAGATGCCGAAGAAGAAGGCAGACGAGATTGCCATGCATTATCTCGAGCGCGTCAAGATTCCGGAACAGGCCAACAAATATCCCGGCCAGCTGTCCGGCGGCCAGCAGCAGCGTGTGGCCATCGCCCGTTCGCTGTGCATGAACCCGCGCATCATGCTGTTCGACGAGCCGACCTCGGCGCTCGATCCGGAAATGATCAAGGAAGTGCTCGACACCATGGTTCAACTGGCCGAAGAAGGCATGACCATGGTGTGCGTCACCCACGAAATGGGCTTTGCCCGCCAGGTGGCAAACCGTGTGATCTTCATGGATCAGGGCCAGATCGTTGAGCAGAACGAACCGGCGGCATTCTTCGACAATCCGCAGCACGAGCGCACCAAGCTGTTCCTCAGCCAGATCCTGCATTGAGAATTCTGCGCATCGTCGGGACATCCATCGCAGCGGCCCTCGTGGCCGCTGTTTTGCTGTTTGTGGCCGGTGCCCTGATACCGCGGTCGTTCTTCGCGCAGACAGCCTCTCCGCCGCTCGCTGGCCGTACCGTCCTTCTCTTGTCCAATCCCATTCATACGGACATCGCATTTCCCGCCGATCCCGATGTCATGGCGCGGCTGTCCATCCTGAACGGGGAGAATTTCCAACTGACCGACCCGCGTATTGCCTGGATTGTTGTGGGCTGGGGAGGGCGCAGCTTCTATCTTGAAACACCCACCTGGGCCGAACTCAAATTCATGCCCCTGATGCGTGGTTTGACGCTTGATCGTTCCACGATGCATGTGGAGCCCATCGGGGTCGTCAACACGGACCAGCCCGGTATCGAGCGGTTGACGGTCGGCCCCGAAGCTTTCGAAGCGATGCTTGCGCATATGCTCGGTAGTTTCCGGCTGAACGCCGAGGGCAAGGCGATGATGATCGAAGGCGCCGGATATGGTCTGAATGACCGTTTCTTCGAAGCCAATGGTTATTTCACCGCATTGCTCGGCTGCAATACCTGGACCGGCGCCGTATTGCGGGCAGGCGGCCTGCGCACCGGCGCCTGGAATCCCTTGCCGCAAAGCCTGGTCTGGTCACTCAAGCGCTACAACAATGCGACTGGCGATCAAATCTCGCCGTTGGGCTTTTCCGCATCAAATCCATAAAGCCAGTCGAAACCCGCCACGAACTTTTCAGCAGGCCGGTTGCGCAGCAGCAGGTTGCGGGCAAGCGCCACCGGCCCCTTGGCGTGATAGGCCAATTGATTGAGCGCGCCGCGCCGCACCACCGACTCGATGCGCTTTGTCCGGTTCCTGGCATAGGCCGCCAGGGCTGCGGGCCAGTCCTCGCGGCCATGGCCGAGTGCGGCGGCAAGAGCGCAGGCATCCTCGATGGCCATGGCTGCGCCTTGGGCCGCATAGGGCGTCATCGCGTGGGCTGCGTCGCCGATCAGCACAAGCCGCTGATCCCGCAGGAAGCTGCACCGCTTCATTTCGAACAGGCGCCAGGGCGTCCACTGGCCGGCCGACAGCACCAGATCGCGGATGCCCGGATGCCACCAGTAGAAATCCCTGGTAAAATTCTGGTTCGGCGCCTGCGGATTGACTTCGATCTCCCAGCGCCCGGGGTTTTTCCGGTCGCGCGCCACCGCCACGAAATTCATCAGCTCGCCCGAACGGATGGGGTAGGCGATAAGGTGCGCATTGCCGCCGGTCCAGGCAACGACATTGGTTCCTTCCGGCAGGAGGGCGCTGAACGAAGCAGGGAGGCGATCGGCAGGCACGGACACGCGCCAGGCGATGGAGCCGGTATAGCGGGCGCGATCAAGGTCTGACAGCGCATTGCGGGTGTTCGACCAGACACCGTCGGAGCCCACCAGCAGGGCGCCGCGATGCTCTTCGATGCGGTCATTGTATTGCACACGAACCAGCACACCCTGAGCGTCGCTGTTGTGATGGGTAACGGCCGATTCCAGCTGCATGGCGATGTTGCCGCGCTGGCGCACTTCGGCAAGGAGTGCCTGCTGCAGGTCGGCGCGGTGGCAGACGATGTAGGGCGCGTGCCAGCGTTGTACCGCGGCCTTGCCGATGGGCAGGTGCAGCAGCTTCTCCCCGCTCACGCCGTCCTGCAGGCAGACCGCATCCGGCTGCACGGCATGGGGCAGCAGCCTGTCCAGGACGCCGAGGCGGCCGAGCAGGCGGGTGGCATTGGGCGAAAGCTGCAATCCGGCGCCCGCTTCGGCCAGAATGGCGCTCTTCTCAAAGATCTGGACGGCAAAGCCTTTGGCGCTCAGCGCCAGCGCCAGTGTCAGGCCGGCGATACCGGCACCCGCAATGATGATTTGATCAGGATTGGGAGTTCGCCTGTTGCGAGCCGTCTTCAGATCGATGACGGGCGTTTGCAATCAGGCAGCCTTGTTGTCCACATAGGTGCAGCCGGCAGGAACCGTTTCCCCGGCGGAGAGCGACGCATCGTACCGGTACAGCGTCGAGCAGTAGGGGCAGACCTTTTCATTGTCATCGCCAAGGTCGAGGAAGACATGCGGGTGATCGAAAGGCGGATTGGCGCCGACGCACATGAATTCCTTGACGCCAATGCTGATGGCGGCGTGACCAGCGCTGTTCTGGAAGTGGGGAATGCTGTGTCCGGCCATGTGTCGCTCCTGGGCTTTCAGTCGATAGGCAAAGGTGTTGTCTTTCTCATAGAGCAATTCCGCGGCGAAGAAAATCGCTTCTGCTGCGCTAAAGCGAGGCAATCTGACACAAGTGGCGGCTGGTTCCGCCGCAACCGGCATTATGGCGGGTCTTCCGCCTCGTGGCGCCTGAGAAAATAATCGCGGAAAGGTTTGGTTTCGGGGGAAGCCGCCGCGTGCCGAGTTTTTTCGGGCGGGGGGGGGGGTGGGGGGCGGTTGCGTTAAAAAACTCTAAAGGGTTGGCTAATATGG